>DATLXD010000259.1:0-20803 GCA_035575965.1 Pyrinomonadaceae bacterium
TGACCCGCGCGGCGATTTGTTTGGATTGACGACTTTGAGCGGGCTTTCGACTTCGCAAATCATCAGTTTAGTTGTCGCCGCCGGCGCGATTTGTTTTATGATTTACCGTTTGCGAAACGTTAATCAAAAAAATTTGTAGGGGCAGGTCTTGTGCCTGCCCAAAGCGACGATTGTCGCTAACAACCGTCGTTGATATTCAATTAAATCTAATCAAAACAATTTTCGCTCGCGCTCATCGGGCAGGCACAAGACCTGCCCCTACAATAATTTTCACTTTGTTTGAAGAAAACACAATCCTAAATTTTCAGGTTGAAATCGAAGATGTCGGCAAACGTCTCGACGCTTTTCTTGCCGAAAAAATCGAAGGCTGGAGTCGCTCGCGTCTGCAAAGATTGATTGACGACGGCGACGCGACGGTCAATGAAAATCAAGCAAAATCTTCCTACAAACTTCGCGCCGAAGATGGAATCCAAGTCGAACTCATCGAAACTTTCGTCGAAAAATTCGAGCCGGAAAATATCCCGCTTGAGATAATTTTTGAAGACGAAAGTTTAGCCGTCATCAACAAAAAAGCTGGAATGATAACGCATCCGGGCGCAGGCGCGTCAAGTGGAACGCTGGCAAACGCAATTGCTTATAAATTCAAAATTCAAAATGAAGAATTAGAAACTAAAAACGCTTTGGATGAGCAATCTAAAATCCAAAATCTAAAATCCAAAATCGGCATCGTTCATCGGCTCGATAAAGACACTTCCGGTTTAATCGTCGTGGCGAAAAACGAAACGGTTCACGAAAATTTAAGCGGGCAGTTCAGAAACCGCGAAGTTTATAAATCGTATGTCGCGCTGGCGCACGGCAAAGTCGAGCGCAACACCGGAAAAATTGATGCGCCGATTGCGCGTGATAAGCACAATCGCTTAAAAATGTCCGTTCAAAAATCGGGACGGAATGCGCTGAGTTTGTGGAAGGTTCGCCAGAGTTTTGAGAAATTCACGCTTCTCGATGTCGAAATAAAAACCGGCAGAACTCACCAGATTCGCGTGCATCTTTCATACATCAATCACCCCATTGTCGGCGACGAAACTTACAACAGCGGGCGTGACAACACAGTTGCCGATTTGCAGATTCGTCAATCTATCGCGGAATTAAACCGCTTTTTCCTTCACGCCGAACGATTGAGCTTTACGCATCCGGCAACGAAAGAGAAAATGGATTTTCACGCGCCTTTGCCAAAGGAATTGAAGGGTTTTCTTACGCTAATTTAATTTTTCATCTTAAATTTCCGGCTGGATTTTGTTCACTTCAAAATAAACTTTTATCGCTTTGTTTGCGACGGCGTTGTTCAAAATGTCGAAAACCTTGCCGAAATTTTCCAAGCCTTCGACTTTGTGCGTCAACATCTTTTTGAGCCAGCCTTGATACATCGCTTCCGACAAAGCCAAATCCTTTACGCCCATTTCAAAATGCTCGCGGTTGGCGTTAACCGTGCCGAACATCAGGCGGTTGCCTAAAACGAATTGCTGGTTGATTTTATCGGCGGGAACTTCTGTTTTGCGGTCGCCGCCCGTTACTGAAGATAAAATCAACACGCCGTTTTGATTGAGTGCCTGCATTGCTTCAAAAGCAATCGGCGAGTAGCCGGTGCATTCAAAAATCGCGTCGTATTCGCCGTATTTTTTCACGCTGTCGGCGACGGATATTTCCATTGTCGAATCGTAAGTTGCGCCGATTTCTTCGAGTAAATCTGCGTTAAAATATCCTGTCCGACTGTCTTTGCCGAAAGCGTGAACTTCCAAACCGCGCAGGCGAAATGCCAGACTCGTTAAAAGCCCGACTGTTCCCGTGCCAAATACGGCGGCGGTTTTCGGTCGCCAGATTTTCATTCGTTCCTGAATTTCAAATGCTTGCGAAATTCCCTTTTCGATAATCGAAAGCGGTTCTAAAAGCACGGCGATTTCGACAATCGCGGGCGGAATTTTTACCAGCCAATCCGCGCTTTCCGCGTAAAATTCAGCCATATAACCGTGCAGACGCGAGATGCCGCGCTCGAAATAATCGTCGTCGGTCGTCATATCCTGCTCGCCGATAAGGTCGTAAATCGAATGTCCCGGACGGCGCACGCTTGCCACCACAAAATCGCCCTTTTGAAACTCTCTGACATTTTCGCCCGTTTCAACGACGCGCCCGAGATTTTCGTGTCCGAGAACTAGAAAATCAAAACCGTCGGGCGCAACGCCGTATTCGCCGTTGTTGATTTCCCTGTCAGTTCCGCACGCGCCGACGCGCAAAACTTCGACCAAAACACCGCGACCGTTTGAAATGTCGGAAACCTTCGGTTTGTCCATCTCCACCAGCCGAACCGTGTTCGCCTGTTTCGGTGTAACTGCTATTGCTTTCATATTTCTTAACCTTTTATTTTTCTATTGTATCGCTTGCTGTTTCGGTTGTTGCCAAATCGCCGGTTTCAGTAAATTTCCCGCTTTCTTCCTGCGTGTATTCGCCAACCTGCTGCAACAATTTACCGATTAAACCTGTCCAACCAGTTTGGTGGCTCGCGCCGAGTCCGCAGCCTTGGTCGCCGTGAAAATATTCGTAAAACAAAATATAATCGCGCCAATGCTCGTCGGTTTGAAACTTTTTGTCATTTCCGTAGACGGCGCGTCTTCCTTCGGAGTCTTTTAAGAAAATGTTTGATAAACGGAGCGAAAGTTCCTGTGAAACTTCCCACAGCGTCAGCATCTTTTCTGAACCGGTCGGAAATTCGACTTTAAAATCTTCGCCGTAGTAAAAATCAAACTTCTGCAAGGCTTCAATTAAAAGATAATTGACGGGAAACCAAATGGGACCGCGCCAATTCGAGTTTCCGCCAAACATTCCCGAACGCGATTCGCCCGGCTCGTATTCGACTTCGTGTCTAATTCCGCCTGCTTCGAGAATATACGGATTCGTTTTGTAATAACGCGACAGTGCGCGAATGCCGTAGTCGGACAAAAATTCGTTTTCCGAAAGCATATAACGCAGAACACGCCGCAACTGCTCTTTGGTAACAATCGCCAAAAGCCGCCGGTTTTCTCTGCCCGGCTCTTGCATACAAGCGATGTCGTCGGTTAAATCCCGGCGATTTTTTAAAAACCATTCGGTTCGTCTCTTGAAATCGGGCAAATCGTCCAGCCATTTGTCTTCGACGGTTTCCACCGCGAAAAGCGGAATCAGTCCGACCATCGAGCGCAGGCGAAGCGGAACGTTGCGGTGGTCTTTGAGGTGCATCACGTCGTAATAAAAACCGTCGCGCTCGTTCCAGAGTTCCGTATTTTCATTGCCGACATTGTTCATCGCGTCGGAAATATAAACGAAATGCTCTAAAAATTTACTTGCTACGTCTTCATAAACTTTATCTTCTTTGGCAAGTTCGAGCGCGATTGCCAGCATATTCAGGCAAAACATCGCCATCCAGGAAGTTCCGTCAGATTGTTCGAGATGTGCGCCGTCAGGAAGTTTCGTGTTGCGGTCGAAAACACCGATGTTATCAAGTCCTAAAAATCCGCCTTCAAAAACATTGTTGCCTTCTGTATCTTTGCGATTAACCCACCAAGTAAAATTTAAAAGCAGTTTGTGAAAAATTCTTTCAAGAAAATCGCGGTCAGCCGCGCCGCGCCGTTTCGCTTCGATTTGATAGACGCGCAGTGCCGCCCAAGCGTGAACCGGCGGATTAACGTCGGAAAACGCCCATTCGTAAGCGGGAATCTGACCGTTCGGGTGTTGATACCATTCACGAAGCAGCAAAATTAATTGGTGTTTGGCAAATTCCGAATCAACCAGAGCCAGCGAAATGCAGTGAAAAGCCAAATCCCACGCCGCATACCACGGATATTCCCATTTATCGGGCATCGAAATAACATCGTCATTGTAAAGATGTTTCCATTCGGAATTTCTGCCGTCTAATCTTTCGCGCGGCGGCGCGGCGAATTTATCGTCGCCTTCGAGCCAGGATTTTATAACGTAATGATAAAACTGTTTTGACCAAAGCATTCCGGCGAGCGATTGGCGCATCACATTTTTCGCGTCTTCGCTTAGATTTTCAGGAACGATTTCTTTATAAAATTCGTCGGCTTCTTTTTTCCTTGCGACAAAAATCTGTTCGCATTCTTTGATAAATTCGCCGCTCGACTCTGGCAGGTTTAAGCCGCCCGCTGACGCAGGCGGTTCTGACTTCGACAAACGCAAATAAATCGTTTCGCTCGCTTGCGGCGCGATGTCGAAAACGTAATGCGCGGCGGCTTTCGTGCCGAATTGTTCGGAATTTACAACATCTTTTTTGCCGTCTACGACAAAATCGTTGATGCTGTCCTTCACAAAAGGCGAATTGTTTTTTCCGCCGTAAAGTTTCTCAAAGTTCGTTTCATTTTCGGTAAAAAGCAAACGCTCTGCGCCTTCACACATTAGCCAATAATCGCCGCGTTTTTCTTCGTTTAGATGAATGAGCGAAAGACTCTCAGATTCAATTTCAATCTCTTCCATTCGCGCTTTTTCAGCTTTTTCATACCAGGACCAGCGATTGCGAAACCAAACCGTCGGCAAAATGTGAAGCGGCGCGGTTTCACGTCCGCGATTAAAAGCTGTGATTTTTATGCAGACGTCTTCTGCTTCGGCTTTGGCGTATTCGACAAAAACATCGAAATACTTGTCTTCATCAAAAATGCCTGTGTTCACCAATTCATATTCGGGCTGAGATTTACCGCGCCTTGCATTTTCTTCGCGCAGTTTTTCATAGGGAAACTCACTTTGCGGATATTTGTAGAGAAATTTCATATACGAATGCGTCGGCGTATTGTCGAGATAAAAATAATACTCTTTGACATCTTCGCCGTGACTGCCTTCGTTTCCGCCAAGCCCGTAAAGTCTCTCTTTCAGGAATTTGTCTTTGCCGTTCCACAAAGATAAAGCGAAACAGATTCTTTGTTTTCTGTCGCAGATTCCCGCAATTCCGTCTTCGTTCCATCGAAACGCTTTTGACCGGGCGTGTTCAAACGGGAAATAGTTCCACGCCAAACCATCCGCCGAATAATCTTCCCGAACAGTTCCCCAAGCCCGCTCGCTCAAGTAACAGCCCCAGAGTTTCCAATCCTTTTCTTCAGTTCGCGCTTCTTCCAGGCGTTTTTCTTCTGCGTTCAAATTTTTAATCCTCTGAAATTTTTTGTCCGACACCGCGCAAAATACAATTTTTAAGTTTGCCGCCGTTGGTTTAACTGAAAATTATTTGGAATCTATTTCAAAGATACGCAATTTATTTGAAGTCGCGACGGAATCGAGAAGGCAGCTTAAAGCTAATTCAAAATTAAAAATTAAAAAACCTAGATTGTCCAATCTGATTTTGAATTTTGAATCACGAGAGAAACGCTTAATCCCATCAACAAAAAGAAAACCATCGCAACTTCGCCGTCGCCCAAACTGTAATTAATAAAGCTGCTAACAAAAAACCCGACTAAGCCGCCGAAACAACCTATAATAATTCCCTCTTCCGATTTTGAGTTTTGAGTTTTGAATTTTGAATTTTTTAACAATATTCGCGCATAAATCCACAAAGCCCAAAGCCAAAGAAGAAGTGCCGGCAAACCGCGTTCGACAAGAAGTTGCAGGGGCGTCGAATGAAAATGACTTGTTTCAAGTCTGCCGTTGTCAAATAAATGCCATTCTTCTTTGTAACACTTGACCGAATCCATTCCGACACCGAGAAAAAAGTTGCGCGGGCTGCTTGTCCATAACTCGAAACCTTCCCGATAGACTGTTTGCCGATAGCTCATCGAATCATCTTTTTTATCGACAAAGCCGACGTTTCTGCTTTGCTGCATAAAGAAAAATCCAATCAGCAAGATGGGCAAAATCACCGCAGCTAAACCTAGAAGCATTTTGCGGCTGCCGTTTGCCAGCGCAATTGAAAACGCCGAAATAACAAAGGCGATTTGCGCCGAGCGCGTAAAAGTCATCAAAAGCGCGAAAATCATCGTGATAAGACAGAAAAGCAGAAAGAGAGACGCGGAGGCGCGGCAACTCGAAGCAAAATGCGCTCGCCCGTTTCTCAAATCTTCCTTTTTCTTTTTCTCCTTTTCTTCCTTTCTTCCTACACCGGCGATGAAAAGTCCCAAAACAAGCGATGCAATCAATTGCAGAACTTCGGCGTAAGTAATGATATGACCGTAGAATCCGGCGTAACGCCAATTTCGGCTGCGCGTCCAACCAACGATGCCGAGTTTTTCAAGCGAGTTTGCACCGTCGAGCAAATCAGCCCGCCGAACTTTAACAGTAAAATAATCCGGCGGGCGAAAGCATTCGAGATAGGTTATTTCGTTTTTTTCAATCTCCGCCGTTAATTCATCGAGCGTATTAATCCGCCTGCCGTTGGCTTCGACAATCGCGTCGTCTTTGATTAAACGCACTGTTTTATTTTCCATCGCCGGTGCTTTATCGAGACTGCTTAGATTTTCACCTTTAGCTCGGAGGTAGGTATCGTGGTCTAAATGCAGACCTTTTTCAAATAAACTTTCCGCGCTCACGCCTGAAATTTGAACGCCGCGTCCAATTGCGCGCTCAATCGGCGACCAAGCCGCGCTCGCCAAACAAGAAAAAATCAGCGCAAACGCGAGAAATTTAACGGCGAGAATATTTCGCAAGTTGTTGATAACAAAATAAAAAATCAGAAAAAGCGCGACGTTGCGGAGTTTGTCAATCGAAATACCCGGCGCGTATGAAAAAATTGCGGAAATCACCGACCAGCCGAAAAAAGCCCATAAAGCAAAGTCGAGCGGCGTTCGGACAAGTTTTGGACGCGGTTTTATAAAAAGCCGAATCGTCCACGCGAACATTCCCGAAAGCCAGGTGATTTGCGTGGCGGCAATCGAATGCGGCGCGGACAAAACCATTAAAATTAAAAAAATAAAGGCAATTCGCTCAAGCCATTTGGCAAAGGAATTTTCCGTTTCGATACCGCCGAGATTATCGAGCCGATTTAGCAAATTTTGCATAGAAGAGAATCAACCACAGATGCACACAGATTAACACAGATAAATACAAGCCAGAATGAAAAGCGTATCTCCTGATTATGCTTTTTCTCCAGTCTTGAAATCTGTGTGTATCTATGTTTATCTGTGGTTAATAAATATGAATTCCGAAAATCTGCAAACCGATTTAAGTGTAAAAACTGAAATTAGACTTTACTACGATTTATACGTTCCTGAAAATTTAGAGAAGCCTGCGCCGCTACTCGTCGCCGTCCACGGTTACGGCGCACACAAGCGTTATATGATGCGTGAAGCGCGTTTGATTGCGCCCGAAAATTTTGTCGTCGCATCGCTCCAAGCACCGCATCAACACTTCCGCGAAGCCGACGGCAAATTCAAAATCGGCTTCGGCTGGCTGACCGATTACAAAGCGGAAGAATCTGTTTTGCTGCACCATAATTTTGTGCTTGAAGTGATAGAAAAACTCGGCAAAGATAAAATTATTGACGCTCAAAACATTTATCTTTACGGCTTTTCGCAAGCCTGTGCGCTGAATTTTCGCTTTGCTTTTACACACGCGGAAGTTTTGCGCGGCGTGATTGGCGCGTGCGGCGGTATTCCTTCGAATTTGGAAACAAACAAAATTTACACGCCGACAAATGCAGACGTTTTATATCTTTACGGAAGCAATGACGAGTTTTATCCGTTTGAGAAGTTTCAAAAATTTGAGCAAAAGTTAAAAGATTATTTGCCACACTTTCAAGCAAAATCCTACGAAGCAAAACACGAAATTACAGACGAAATGCGTGAAGACATAAAAGAGTGGTTAACGGTAAATTTAGGAAAGATTTTCACTAATCACTCACCACTAATCAGTTAATTTTCAGCTTTCTAACTTCGACTTGCCCTTGAATTTCAGCGGGTAAAATTACTTGCGGAGAAGTTTCGCCCGCATCGTTTTTGAGAATTTCCAATTGCAGATTTTCCGTTTTGACCGCTTCTAAAATCGAGCGTCCGCCGTAAAGCACAAACGTAGCAGTTTTTTTTGCGCCTTCTGTTTCAACCGGAATGGAAAAAAGTCTTTCGATTTGCTTCTCGCCGATTTTGAAAACGACATCAACCGTCGCGTCGAGCAGAGTCGCCTTCGGATTAACAACGTTGAGTGCAACTTGTCGAGCCGTAAAATCTTCCCGCCGGTTTTCGATGTTTATTTTTTCGGTCGAAACAAAATCCAGCGATTTGATATAACTTTCGGGTGCGCGAATACGCACTTTTTCCGGCACGACCGTTTCGCTGTAAATCTCAAAATTTTCGCCCAAGTTTCCTTCGGTTTCAGCTTTAACCGCGATTTCACGTTCTTCGACTTTCTCGATTTTGACCGCGATTTTGTTCGGCTGAACTTCTTCGAGCCGAACTCCGGTCGGAAGCTCAACGTTGACGTTTTCAGGAGTGATTTGAACGATTCGGTCGCCCGTCTGCACGTCAGCCAAATCGAGCGAAACGACCAAATCGTTTTGTTTTATCTGGTCAATTTTGCGCTTGTCGCCCGTAATTACAAGGTCAACTTCCTGCACGGGCGAATTTGTAATTTCGATGTCGTTGGAAACTCGAAGTTTTAATCCGACGTTGTTCAGGCGAGTGGTAATTGGCGCACGAAGTCCTGTCACGCCGAGCCACAAACCGAGCGTAATCGCCAGCGCGATCGCCTTTATCAGCCAATCTTCCAAAAAGACGCGGCGAAACATTCGGCGAATGAAGATTTGCCGCTCTTCCTTTTGAAAAAATTTTCCGGTCGGGAAAGAGAACATAGTTCAAAGTTGAAAGTTCAAAGTTGAATAATATAAGTCCGACTTCGAACTTTGAACTCGAAACTAACCGATTGTTACCTCAGTTTCAGTCTCCTTCATTGTTTTGGTCGGCTCGCGTTTATTTTCAATCATTGGCAAATCCATTGCTCTTAAAAGCAGATTGCGAAGAGTGGTCGTGTCTAAATTCCGCTTGACTCTACCGCCATCAACGAATGTAATCAAGCCGGTTTCTTCCGAAACAACGACTGAGACCGCATCAGTTCCTTCGGTTATACCGATTGCTGCACGATGGCGCGTTCCGAGTTCGCGCGAAACGCTCGGGTTTTTCGTGAGCGGCAGGAAAACGGAAGCGGCGGCGATACGCTCACGCTGAATTATTACTGCGCCGTCGTGCAGAGGCGTGGTCGGATTGAAAATCGTTACCAGCAAATCGTAGCTGAGTTTGGCATCGAGCGACACGCCTGCGTCAATAAAATTTCTGAGTCCGACATTACGTTCGACAACAATCAACGCGCCGATTTTTTCGGTCGAAAGTGTCGTCGCCGCAAGGACGATTTCGTCATAAATTGTGTCGCCGAGTCCGCTTTGTGTGCGTCGAAGGATGGGAAGGCGCAGACGATTGCCGAAATAAATTAGAGCCTGCCGAATCTCCGATTGAAAAAGAACGATAATCGCCACACCGATATAAACTACTGCCGAACGCAAAACAAATTCGAGCGTGGCGAGTTCTTGCGCCACCGCGAGCCAATATAAAAGAGCCAGAGCCAACATTCCGACCACTGTCGGCACGGCTCGCGTGCCGCGCAGAAGTTTTAGGACAACATAAACAATGACGAAAACCAGTGTAATATCGAATGCGTTTCGCAAAGTGTTTATATTCGGAATGTAATCGCTAAACTGCATTTTTAAGTTCCAGATTTCAGATTTCAGATTCTAAGATGTGAATAACAAATTTGAAATTGGGAATCTGAAATTATTAACCGATTTTTAGATTTACCTCTTTAACACTTGTGTCATTGAGGCTTGCCCTTTCTAAGAATATCATATCAACCTTCGGGTCGGCTTTTTTCATCGCTTCTTCGACTTCGGCGATGGTTTGAACAATTTCCGTATTCAATAAATCATTTTTCAGATTGACGTGCGCGTTGACCGGAATTTGTTTCACTGCAAGGTGCATCGTCAAAAGCTCGACGACTTTGACGCCGCTCGGATGCGATTCGATAGCTTGACGAATCGCCGCGACATTTTTCGTTGTTGCCGCTTCACCTAGAAAAAATCCGCGCGAAGAACGCGCCAGACCGAACACGACAATCGCCAAACCACTCCGATCGTTACTGACGCAATGCCGTCCCACAACGCGCCTTCATAAGGTGGAACTTTGTATTGCCCCAAAAGAAGTCCGGTTGCCGCCAGCACGATTCCGATCAGCGCGGCGGAATCTTCAAAGATACGGTTTTCGCCATCGGGTCTTTCGATTTGCGTAAATACTCGGAAAAAGTCAGCCCTTCGTGATGCGCTTCGCCGATTTCCTGATAGAGAGCCGGAGCAATCGACGCGGCTTCCAAAACAAAGGATATTCCCAAAATCCAATAAGCCAAACTCAGATTCGTGATTTCGTGCGGATGCCTGATTTTTTCGATGCCTTCGTAAATGGCGTAAGTTGCACCGACTCCGAAAATAAAAATGGCGGCGGTAAACGACCGGAAAAAGCGCTCCTTGCCATAACCGAACGGATGTTTTTCAGACGCGGGACGCTTGTAGGAACGCAATCACAAAAGCAGGAAAACCTGATTAGTCGTATCTGCCAAAAAATGCAGAGCTTCCGCCATCATCCCGGAAGAGCCGGTAAAGACGGCGACGACGAATTTCAAAATCGTGATTAGACCATTTGTAGCAAGTGCGCCTAAAACGGCAAGCATTAACTCGCTCCGCCTTATTTTTTAATCCTAAAACTCGTCTTTATCATCAACCAAAATTCAATAATCTGCAATTTGGTCGGGCTTCTTTATTTGACTTTTTTCGCGTGCATAAAGCCGACGAGATTTCCCGCCGCGTCAATTACGCCAAGCGCACCGATGCCGTTTCCGCGCATCACCTCTCGCGCTTCGCTCAAGAGCATATCCGATTCGACAAAGTATTCGGGCGTAACGGGGCGCATCACCGTCTTAATCGGCGTTTTGTCCCAATCTTCACGCCGCAGCTTCTTTAAATCTTCCAGCGACAGAATGCCGTAAAGCTGTTTGTCTTTGGCGACGGGAAAAACCGTCTGGCGGTAGAGCGGCAAAATTCGGTCGACAAAATGGAGAACGTCGGCTTCGGGACTAACGGAAATCGGAATCTGCATCACGTCTGCGACAATAAGTTTTTCCTGTTCTCTGGTTTGGCGAATAATTCCGCTTGCCGCATCGTAAAGAAACACTCCAACAATAATCGTCCAGAAACCCGTAAAAAAATCGCCGCGCACGAGTGTGATAAACGTTCCGAACACTATCAGCACTCCGGCGATAATCTGTCCGCACCGACCGGTCAAAACGGTTGCTTCGTTCAAATCCGTGCCGCGGCGCCATAGATACGCGCGAAGGACTCTGCCGCCGTCCAGCGGATAACCGGGGAAAAGATTGAAAACCGCCAGCAAAAAATTCCACAGGAAAAGCAGAAAAAACAGTGGCGAGATGATGTTTGTGCCGAGCGAGTTGGCGACTGCTCCAAAAGCCAAAAACAAGAGCGCGAGCAAAAAACTGGCAAGCGGTCCGGCGATAGCAATGCGGAATTCGGCACGCGGCGTGTCAGGTTCGCGCCGGAAGCGCGTTAAGCCGCCAAAGGGGTGAAGCACAATTTCTACAACCTGCACACCTTCGCGCCGCGCAACGACGGCGTGTGCAACTTCGTGAATAAAAATCGAAGCGAAAAATACGATGGTTGTTAAAAATCCGAAAAAGAAATTGGTTGAAGTGTTACCAAAAGACGAATCGATGCTGCTCGCCGTCAACCAGGACATCAATATCAGCACAAAAAACCAGCGATAATCCACGCGCACGGGAATTCCGAGAAAGTGCGCGATGAGAAGCTGACGCTTGAAAAATTGGACAAAACGCATCGGTAAAATTAAAACACAAAAATAAGACGCGGTGAACCGGCGCCGCGGCGACACGAAGAGAATTTTCTTCGTGTCGCCGCGTCTGTAAAATCTTCGCGTCCCAACTTAGGCTTCAAACGGAACTTCGGCATTTTGCAGAAAATGAAGCTCGTTGCGCGAAACTTTTTCTAGCAGTTCCGGTTCGTTGAACATATTGAGCAGTCCGCGAACGGTGGCATAACGCGGCTCATCTGAAATCGTTACCGGAAGATTTACAAAGTTGCGAACATATTGGTCAATACCGCTCAGGAGCGCACCGCCGCCGGTCAAAATAATTCCACGATCATAAATATCGGCGGCAACCTCCGGTCGTAGCTCGGTCAAAGTATCGCTGACGATTTGCGCCACGCGCCGCACGATGCCTTCGACCACCGGATAAATTTCACCGACCGTAATGTCAACCGCCGCGGGACTTCCCGTCTGCAAGTCGCGCCCGCGCACTGTCAATTTTTTTGTAATGTCTTCCGGCAGAAAGGCGGTCGCAAACCGTATCTTGATAGTTTCTGTTGTTTCCTCGCCGATTTGCAGCCCGCGATGCCGCCGCAGATGATTTGCCAATGCCAGATTTATTTCATCGCTTCCGAGCCGCTCCGAACGCGAATGAACAACCGTTCCCTTTGCGATAACAGCGATATTGGTTGTCCCCGCGCCGATGTCGATGACTGCCGAAGCACGTTTATCACGCGGAGTTATGCCCGCGCCAAACGCCGCCGCCAAACCTTCTTCCATCATATAGATTTTGCCGATGTGCGCGTCTTCTGCCGCGTTTAGCAAAGCACGCTGCTCGACGTGCGTTACATCGGAAATCATACTCATCACGGCTTGCAGGGAAACTTGCGAGCCGCCAGTTTTAGCCTTTTTGACGAAATGCGCCAGCATTTTTTTCGTCCGCTCAAAATCTGCTACCACACCGCCGTTGAGCGGTGCTAAGACGGTGATGTCGCGTCCTTCGCGCCCGCGTATATCGAACGCTTCCTGACCGTAGGCAACAATTTCGCCTGATAATTCGTTAACGGCAATCATTGAAGGCTCATCAAGCACAATGTCGCGCCCTTTGACAGCAATCAACGTGCTTGCCGTTCCCATATCAATCGCCATCGAATCGGTAACGAATTTTTTTAATGATGAAATTCCCAACATATAAGGTGTTTCCCCTTGTTCAGACACAACAAATCAAAATAATCAAACTTTTTTAACCAGCTCAGTTCATCTTTAGTATGGCTAATTTTACCTTAATTCCATTTTACTTCAAATAATGAAACGGGCTGCAGGCGATTTTTTACCGTTAACGGTTTTTGCGCGGTCAGGTCAAACGAATTTTCGCATGCCCGCGCCGTTGCTTCGCTGATTAAAATTTGTTCGCCGCGAGCGTTTGATTCAAGCCGCGAAGCCAGATTGACCGCGTCGCCAATCGCGGTGTATTCCGAGCGTTGTTCCGAACCGATATAACCGACGGTCGCTTCGCCCGTGTGAAGTCCGATGCCGATGCTTATCGAACGAAAGCCTTCGGATTGTAATTCAGTATTCAAGGTTGGAAGCCGTCTCTGCATCGCAACAGCCGTTTTCACGGCGTTTTTCGCATCATCTGCCGTCGCGGTCGGTGCCCCGAAAATTGCCATCAAACCGTCGCCGATATATTTGTCGAGCGTTCCGCCGTGCGCAAAAATTATCTCGGACATCGCCGTAAAATAACGGTTTAGAATACCGACCACTTTTTCCGGCTTTTCTCTTTCCGAAAACGCGGTAAATCCGCGAATATCGGCAAAAAGAATCGTGATAGTTTGATTCGTTCCGCCAAGCTTAAACGAATCGGGATTTTCAAGCAATTGTTTGACGACATATTCAGGCATAAAACGACTGTAATTTGCCCGCGCAATTTCTTCACGCGCCAAACGTTTATGCGCTTTAACGGTTTCAATCGTCACGGCGGTTTGCGCCGCCACCGCACTGATAAGCTCCAAATCATTCGGACTAAACGCGGAAAACGGGCTGAGCCGGTCGGCATAAATTACGCCGTGAACATTCGATTCGGTTATCAGAGGAGCGCAGATAGTCGAGCGCACGCCTTGCAAAACGATTGACTCCGCCGATGAAAGCTGTGCATCGCCCGTTACGTCCTGCGATAAAAGCGCGACTTTTTCGCGTATCACTTTTTGCGTAATCGTTCGGCTGATTGACAACTTCTCGGCTGAATTTTCCATTCTCGCGTCCCGCGCTCTGACGGCAATCGGAAAAAGCCTGTCGTGTAAAATCTTGCCGTCCGGCGTTTCCTCGGCAATCAGCGCGACGACTCTTTCGGCTGGCGTTCCGCGAAAAATCAAATCCGTCGCCTTGACAAAAATTTCTTTTAAGTCAAAAACCGTGCCAATTGTTTGGCTCATTTCGTAAAGTAAATCCAAAACCTTTGCTTTGCGGCGCAGTTCCTTAATTTCTTCGGGCGTGGCAACTCCCGTTTCCATCGAAAAACCTGAATGACTTCCGATAATTTCCTGAGCCGACATCAGCATCTGCGTGTGTCCGAGCGGTTGATTATTATAATTTACATTTTTTGCAACTTCTGCTTTGCCCGTAGAATCATCGAACAAATTCACGGAATTTTCATTTTTGCTTTTCGGAAATTCCGCAACCTCTTCTTCGCTGAATTTATTAAATTTTAACTGGGTTTCGCCAATGATAATTTCATCATCTTGTTCGAGAATTTTTTCGAGTCTGGGCGTTCCGTTGACGAAAACCTGATTGACGCTGCGCTTGATTTCGCCGCCCGAGTAATAACCGTCAACAATTTTAAAGTCCGTCGCTTCGGCAATAATTTGCGCGTGGCGGCGGGACGCGCGGCGGTCATTGAGAACAATGTCGTTGTCTTTGCCCCTGCCGATACTGTAAATAGAAAGCGGAAGCAGATTGACTTTCCAACTATTGCCGCTTGCGTCTGTAACTTGGAGAATTGCGTTCACGATTCTGATAATTGTAAATGCTTAATGTAAAAAGGTAAATGAAAAATGGAAAATGGAAAACGGAAAATGAAGAATTAAGAATAGTAAAAAATAAATGCTGAATGGTAAATTGATGATGCTTTATATTTTCCACTTTCCGTTTTCCATTTTTCATTGTTTTATGATTTATTTCGACAACAACGCCACAACCAAAATTGCGCCGGAAGTTATCGAGCGGATGAAGCTTTTTCTCACGGAATTTTACGGCAATCCGTCGTCTGCTCATAATTTCGGGCGCGATACGCGCAAAGCCATCGAAAACTCACGCGAACAAGTTGCGAGTTTGCTTGGCGCAAACGATTCGCATGAAATCGTTTTTACATCCGGCGGCACGGAAAGCGACAATTGGGCGATTTGCGGAACGCTGTCAGCCGGACCGGACAAAAAACACATTGTAACGACGCGGGTTGAACACGAAGCCGTTCGCAAACTCTGTGAAAAGCTGGAAACGAACGGTTTTGAAACAACGTGGCTCGATGTTTCCGAAGAAGGTTTTTTAGATTTGGCTGAGTTAAAAACCGCTCTGCGCGAGGATACGGCAATCGTTTCCGTGATGCTGGCGAACAACGAAACCGGAATTTTGTTTCCGGTCAAGGAAATCGCCGAAATCGTCAAGGAAAATTCCGACGCGATTTTTCACGTTGACGGCGTGAACGCGGTCGGTAAAGTTTCGATTGATTTGAAAAACACGCAGATTGATTTATTCAGCGTTTCAGGACACAAATTTCACGCGCCGAAAGGCGTCGGCGCGCTTTTCATCAAAAACGGCGTCGAGCTTCCTTCGATTTACGTTGGCGGCGGGCAGGAAAATGGCAAACGCGCAGGAACGGAAGCCGTTCATCAAATTGCGGCAATCGGCGCGGCGGCTGAATTTGTGAGGGATTTTTCCGCGATGGAAAAAGTCAAAACTCTGCGCGACCGATTTGAGAACGAAATTTTGCAAAAAATTCCAAATTCTCGGTTAAACGGAACAAACGATGCGAAATTCCGCTTGCCGAATACTTCGAGCATTTCCTTTGAAAACCTCAACGGTGAAGCGATTCTGGCAAAATTAAATGACGCAGACATTTGCGTATCAACAGGTTCGGCTTGCAACGCGGAAATGCATACCGCTTCGCCTGTTTTGCAAGCGATGGAAATTCCATATTCACAAGCAATGGGCGCGATTAGATTTTCGCTCGGAAGATTTAATACGGAGGCGGAAGTTGATTTTGTCTTGGAAATCTTACCAAAGATTATTATGGATTTGAAGCAAATGGCACTTTAACAATAGCTTTAACTTTACCCGTTTCCTAAATGCATCAAAGATTCGGATTGAAAT
Organism: Pyrinomonadaceae bacterium; assembly: GCA_035575965.1. Classification (GTDB taxonomy): domain Bacteria; phylum Acidobacteriota; class Blastocatellia; order Pyrinomonadales; family Pyrinomonadaceae. The sequence goes on from DATLXD010000259.1 coordinate 16,254, forward strand.
TGCGGTTCGGAATGGTCGAAAATCTCGTCGAGTTCTTTTTCAACGCTTCCGTGAAGTGGTTTCAGTTGTTTGATAAGCGGCGCGAAATTTTCAAAATCGTAAAGCTCTGTGTCCAAAAGATGTGAGCCTGTAACATTGGTCAAAGCCGTCATAATTGACGAGCGAACGTGCGGAATTTCCTTTGCCAATTCTTCAATCAATCTTTTCACGCGGGCGCGTTTCAGATTCGGCTGCGAACCACATAAGTTACACGGAATTATTGGAAACTGTTTTTCTTCAGCAAATTTTGCAATATCTTTTTCCTGACAATAAGCGAGCGGACGAATCACCGTGTTGCGTCCGTCGTCTGAACGCAAGATAGGCGGCATCGCTTTGAGTTGTCCGACAAAAAACAGATTCAGCAAAAAGGTATTGATAACGTCGTCGGCGTGATGACCGAGCGCGATTTTCGTGCAGCCTTCGCGGACGGCGGTCGTGTATAGAATTCCGCGCCGCAGACGCGAGCAAACCGAACAGAAAGTTTTGCCTTCGGGAACGAGCCGCGTAACAATCGAATATGTATCTTCTTCGACAATTTCATAATTGACGCCGATGCTTTCCAGATATTCGGGCAAAATATGTTCGGGAAAACCGGGCTGTTTCTGGTCGAGATTGACGGCGAGAATTTCAAATTTGACCGGCGCACGCTTCTGCACGTCGAGCAATAACTCAAGCATCGTGTAGCTGTCCTTTCCGCCCGACAAACACACCATTACTTTGTCGCCGTCGGAAATCATCGAAAAATCGCGGATGGCTTCGCCCATTTTTTTGAGCAGTTTGGTTTTCGTCTTACTTTCTACGAACAATTCTTATTTCTCCTCTATACTCCTAACATCGCACGAAAAAAGCGGAATTTGCAACTTTATCGCAAACTCTCGAACATTCCTAGACACGAAACACCAAAATCTTTATATTATATAAATCCGACAGGCGGTCAATAATCAAATAATACCGAGTGATTTGAATCGAAAGGGAAGAAAAAGAGAAAATAATAAATCGAAAATGGCAAAAGAAAAAAAGAAATTAAGCAAGAGTGCCAAGACAGCCGCGAAACTGTTAGAGAATTCAAAATTATTAACAGATTCAAAAACGGCAAACGACTTAAAAATGCCGCAAACGCCAAAGCCGACGGGTTTTTCCGGCAAAACAAACGCACCGAATAAAATGAGACCGGAAAAGAAACGCGGGTAAACCGAGTTTTTGAAACTATTAACCGACGCCCGGAAGTATACAAAACCAGTAAGTGGCAATCGCTCAGACCATCACCGTCAGTAGATTTTTGGGCATCTTTATAAGGTGCTTTTTTAATCATAGGTATTATTTCCGAAACTAAGTTTTTTACTCGGAGAATCGAATATGAAAAAATTTGTGGTTAGTTTTATATGGCTCGGTCTTTTGGGACTTTCAGTCGCGGCGCAGATGCCGCGCGCCACGCGCCAAAGGGTTGTTACAAATCCGACACCGCCGCCGCCTACGCAAACGGATGCGCCAAGTCAGCCATCCGTAAAACGCCCGCCTGTTTTGATTGGCGACACGAAAACAAATAATCAAACACAAACTAATAACGCGCCCGAAGAAGTCGGCGAAGACGACGGCGAGATTATCAAGGTTGAAACCAATCTAGTAACAATGCCTGTTTCGGTGCTTGACCGCGACGGCAGATTCGTTTCCAGTTTGAAGCAGAGTGATTTTCAGATTTTTGAAAACAACGCCGAGCAAAAGATTGAGTACTTTGCATCGGTCGAACAGCCGTTCACGGTCGTTCTGATGATAGATGTCAGCCCTTCGACAAAATTTCAGATTGAGGAAATCCAAGACGCGGCGATTGCTTTTGTCAATCAACTGCGGCGTGACGATAAGGTTGCGGTTATCTCATTTGACGAGCGCGTTCGCGTTTTAAGTTCTCCGACTAACAATCGCAATCTTTTGCGAAACGCGATTCTGCAAGCCAGATTCGGCGACGGAACAAGTCTTTATGAAGCAGTAGATTACACTATTAGCCAGCAGCTTCAACGGATTGAAGGGCGCAAAGCGGTTGTGCTGTTCACGGACGGCGTTGATACGACTTCGCGGCGGGCAAGTTATCAAAGTACCGTAAAAGAAACCGAAGAAATTGACGCGCTGTTTTATCCGATTCGTTATGACACTTTCCGGGATATGCAGGGCGGAAACGGCGGCTCAAACTATCCGTATCCGCAACCGCAAAGACGCAGCGGCAGCATTGTGGCGGATATTCTCGGAGGCATTTTAAGCGGAGGCAATGTTCAAATCGGCGGAAATTCGCGCAGCGGCGCCGGTTCGAGCCGTGCCGATTATGAACTGGGTCGGCGGTATTTGGAAGACCTCGCCAGAAACAGCGGCGGCAGAACTTTTGAAGCAAACAACAATTTGGACGCAGCATTTTCCGGTATTGCGGAAGAACTGCGCCGTCAATACACAATCGGTTATTACCCCGAAACAGTCGGACAAAAAGGCGAACGAAAGCGAATTCGCGTGCGCGTGCAGCGTCCAAATCTGGTTGTCAAAGCGAAAAACAGTTACATTGTCGGCGAGAGCGATAAGAAATTTGCCGGACGATAATCGAGAAAAAGCAATTTTTCAGCCGCAAGATGTTTCACCGAAACATCTTGCGGCTTTTTTATTTTTGAACAAAGATATGTAAAAGTTGCCTATGAACTTTTTTAGTCCGAAAACAGCCGCCGTAAGATATGCCAAAGGTCGTCCTTTTTTTCATCAATTGGTAATTCAACGGGCTAAAGATTTTCTGCCCGACGACAAATTGCTGCAGTTTGCGCTCGATGTAGGTTGCGGTACTGGACTTTCCTCCGTTGCCTTAAAGGAAATTGCCGAAAATATCATCGGAACGGACATTTCACGCGAGATGATTGTGCTAGCTCCGAAAGATAAAAACATCACATATTTTGTTTCCGATGCCGAAAACTTACCATTTAACGAGGGTGAATTTAACTTAATCACAATAAGTCAGGCTGTTCATTGGTTAAATAGAAAAAAGTTTTTTTCCGAAGCGCGACGAGTTTTGAAAGAAAAAGGCTGGCTAATCATTTACGACAATTATTTTTCGGGTCAGATACTGGAAAATCCCCGATTTCAAATCTGGTATCAAGAATCATACCTCAGAAAATACCCGATTCCGCCGAGAAATTGGGCTTCGTTCGACGGCGAAGATACCGAAAAAGGAGGATTTAATTTGCTCAAATACGAGCGAATTGAAAATACAATTGGCTTTTCGCTTGAAGAACTCACGAATTTTTTATTGACGCTGACCAATGTTATCGCGGCTGTCGAAGGCGGGAACGAAGAAATAACGGACGTAAAATTTTGGCTCGCGGAAAATCTCAAATCGTTTTTCAAAAACACCGCCGAAGCAAATATCTTGTTTAACGCTCCGATTTGGTTTTTGCAGCGCGCAGGTTAACTTTCCGTTTCAAACTTTATCAGCCCGCTTGAAAATTTTCTCACTTCTCAATTAAACTACCTGTTTTCGGAACAGTCCGAAATTTATTCAGTAATCTTCTACAAAATTATCAAAAAAGGAATTCAACAAATTATGAAAAGAGTCGGTATTTTAACGGGACGCGAAATTACGTTTCCCGAATCAATTATAAAAAGCATCAACGAAAAAGGAAAAGGCGAAGTCGTCGCCGAAATGATAACGGTTGGCGGCATTCGGCTTGACGAATCGAAAAAATATGACGTAATTATTGACCGCATCTCGCACGAAGTTCCCTATTATCGCGCAACTTTGAAGCGAATGGCACTCGAGGGAACTTACGTTATCAACAATCCGTTTTGGTGGTCGGCAGACGATAAATTTTTTAATTTTTCACTCGCGGCAAAAATCGGCGTGGCAATTCCGAAAACTGTTTTGCTGCCGCAACAGGATTACATCAAGGACATTACCAGCGAATCGCTGAGAAACCTCGAATTTCCGCTTGATTGGCAAGCGATTGTCAATTACGTCGGCTTTCCCGCGTTTTTGAAACCGTTTGACGGCGGCGGCTGGAAAAACGTCTCGAAAATATGGTCGCTCGAAGAGCTGTGGCACGTTTATAATCAGACGGGAACGCTTTGTATGACTTTGCAGGAAGGCATCGAATATGACCAATTCGTGCGCTGTTACTGCGTCGGACGAGAAAAGGTCTTGATTATGCCGTATGACCCGACAAAATCTTATCTGTCGGGCGAGCAATACATTCCAGATCCGAATTATTTATCGCCGGAACTTTCCGCACGAGTCGAAAAGGACGTGAAAACAATCTGCAACGCGCTCGGTTACGATTTGAACACTGTCGAATTTGCGATAAAAGACGGCATTCCGCATGCGATTGATTTTATGAATCCCGCGCCCGACGCGGAACTCGCCTCAGTCGGAGAATATAATCACAATTGGATTGTGAACGAAATGACTGATTTTATTCTCAAGAAATTAAAAGAAGGATTTGAAACGCCTGAATATCGCTGGACTTCGATGCTCAATCCGGCGGCGAAAG
>DATLXD010000260.1:0-1631 GCA_035575965.1 Pyrinomonadaceae bacterium
CGAAAATAAAAAAGCCGTCTGAGTTTATCGCTCAAACGGCTCTTCGGTAAGTCTGTTGAAATTGACCTGTGCTTTTGTCAAAAAAGCCGAGCAAGTCTTCAAACTATTCGGAGACTTCGCGCTCAGGTCGCAGCTACCTCACTGTAATCATTAATCATAAATTTTTGGATCACCTCCTTTTAGTGTTAGGAAAATCATAAAATATAAAAAACGAAGCGTCAAGAGTTTTCTTTGTCGGCAGCGAATTATTTTAAAATCGGAAACCTGAGAGTTGACAACTTTTAAATGATAACTGATAACTGATAACTGAAAATGAAAGTTGCGGTTCTTTCTGCGGAAGCAGTTCCATACTCAAAAACGGGCGGTCTGGGCGATGTCGCGGGCGCGTTGCCGAAGGCTCTGCGGCAAGTCGGCGTTGACTCGCTGCTGATTACGCCGCTTTACCGGCAGACCAAAGAAAATTTAATCGGGCATCTGGCGATTGATGATTTGCAGGTTGATTGGCGCGGGCAAAATTACCAAGCGAAAGTTTTTTACTCGGAAGCAAACGGCTCGCCGACGTATTTGATTTACGCGCCGGAATTCTTTTTTCGCTCTTCAATTTACGGTTTTCGTGAAGATTACGAGCGGTTCGCTTTTTTCAATCACGCGGCGATTGTTTTGCTCCGAAAAATCGGAAACGCGCCCGACATTGTTCATTTGAACGATTGGCATTGTGGTTTTGCAGCAATTGAGATTGCGAAATTAAGGCGTTGGGATTCGTTCTGGCAAAACACGCGGACGGTTTTTTCAATTCACAATCTCGCGTATCAAGGCGTATTTGGAATGGAAGAACTTTGGAAACTCGGCTTCGGCGACGATTTTTCCCAAAATGCTTTTTTGTTTGACGGCGCGGCTTCGGCTCTCAAAGCCGGACTTGCTGATTCGGATATACTCTCGACGGTTTCGCGTCGTTATTCTTATGAAATTCAAACTTCGGAAAACGGCTACGGGCTGGATTGGCTGCTTCGACAGAGAAGCAATCGTCTAATCGGAATAACAAACGGCGTGGATTACGATATTTGGAATCCCGTAACCGACTTCGATTTACCCGCGCATTTCGACGCGCGCGATTTGAGCGGCAAGCGCGAATGCAAGCGACAGCTTTTACATAAATTCTTTTTGCCGGAAAATCTCGAACGTCCGATTTTTGCGAGCGTTACGCGCCTGACTTCACAAAAAGGTTTTGAATTGATTGAGCAAGTCGCAGGAGAGATTCTGGCAACCGGCGCGTATTTTATCGCGCTCGGTTCGGGTGCGTCGGAATACGAGAATTTCTTACAGCAATTAAAAAACTACGCGCCGCATCAAGTCGGAATTTACAAAGGTTATAATGAATCGTTGGCGCATCAAATCGAAGCAGGCGCAGATATGTTTCTGATGCCTTCGCGGTTTGAGCCGTGCGGTTTGAATCAAATGTATTCTTTACGTTACGGCACGATTCCGATTGTCCGCGCTGTCGGTGGTTTAGACGACACGGTTGAGAATTTTGACCGCGTGAACGGAACTGGAAACGGATTTAAGTTTAATGAGTTTCGTGCCGATAAGTTTTTAGAAAAGATTTACGAAGCGTTGTTTGCTTATTACGAAAC
>DATLXD010000261.1:0-2031 GCA_035575965.1 Pyrinomonadaceae bacterium
CAAACAGCGGAACAATCATAAAAGGATAAATCACGATGTCGCGCAAAGGTAAAACCGGCAATTCGGAAGGAATCTGCATTTGAGTGTCGCCGAGTTCGGGTTCACCGATTTTTTCAGAGAAATCTTCAATTTCGTCCATATAAGTTATGTTAGGAAAAATCGGACAAAAGGGCAAAGGTAAAAAATCCGGGATTTTTATTGAATTATTGCTTTCGCAACCCAAAAAAATGAGGCGAACCATCTCGGTCTGCCTCACTTTTACAGAAAAATCAATTGAAATTTATCTATATGACCTGGCGCCGATTGCCGGTAATCCGTAAATTCCGGCTAAGGCGTTTAGCTCTGAGCGAAGTCTAATCCATGAATTCTCCGATTGTCTGCTGAAGTTTCGTCTGTTCATTATACGATTTACAAACGTCGCAGCTCTTAAGATTTTTCGGGCTTCCGGTCTGTTTTCTCCGCGCGTATCGTTGTGGTCGAATTCTCTCCGCAACTCATCGGTCGCATTCTCCAACTCACTAGCGCGTTCGGCGATATTGTCTTCGGTTCTGCCGCCGTCCAATCTGCTTCTATCGAGAGATTTGTTCAATTGGTTGGAAAAAGCGTCGGTTCTTTCTTCGATTCTTTCAAGCAATTGCTCCATTTGCTGTTTTGGAACGACTCGCCCGCGTCTGGTTTGCGCGTTTGCCGCGTCGGCAACAAGCAAAACAATGAACATTGCCATAAAAACAGCACATGTTTTTAATAGATTTTTTTTCATATTTACTTTATTCTCCTCAGTTGAAAATTAAATATTTCAATTTTTTCGGCGCAACTCACGCCTGCCCTTCTGATGCAAAGTTTCTGCAAAAGGTTGAAGAAATTTTAAGTTGGTAAATTTCAAAACGATTTATCCCGCCAAAATATCTATATCTTTAGACAAACCATCTTTCCGTCATATCGCACCAGATAGCAAGCCCGCGCCAAGAGCCGAATCGTTCATAAAAATTTTCAACATCCTTGTCGGCGCATATTTGTCCGCCGTTGTGTTTTTTATAAAACTGCGCCCGCAGCCACGAATCAAGGGCGAGTCCGTCGTAATGCCCGACGAGTTTTAGGAGATTTTCCGCCGCGTAATCGCCGACTCCTTTTATGTGTTTCATTTCCTTTTTCAATTCTTTGGTTGGCAAATCCGCTCGAAGCCAACTTTCGGGATTTGTTTCGCCGCTCACGACTTTTTCCGCTAATTTCGCAAAATACGTGGAACGATAACCGGCTCGAATTTCGTTTTTATAAAAGTCGGCTGAAACACTTGCCATCGCTTCGGCAGTCGGAAAAGCAAATTTACCGTCTTTGGTTTTCTGACCGAGTTTTTGGGTTAAATTTGTTACCATTTTTCTGGTCAAAGCCCAGGAACAATTCGTCGTGCAAATGGTTTTCACCAAATCTTCAAAAACCGTCGGCGAGCGCAGAAGTCTGCCTGCGTTTTGTTTGGAAATCCAGGCAAGTCGTTTTTCGGATTTTACAAGTTTATAAAACTCGCTCAAATTGTCGTCGAGTCGCAGAATATGTCGCACGTCGCCAATAATTTTATTTTGAAATCTTTTGTTTATTTTACCGTCCGCAATTTCGATTTTTAACCTTCCGTTTATTTCTTCGATTTTTGCCGAAATCGGATTCTTTGAGCTTTCGTCCGTAAAAACATAACTCAAACGCCAATCTTCCCTTTCTGATTCAAACGGCAATAGCTCGCACCAGCCGTGACTGTTGATTGTATGCTTAAAGCTGAAACTTGTAGGCGTATCGAGGAAAAGTATTTTCGACATAAATTATTTTCACATTTCTTCGGCTAAACATCGCCGCGTTTCATCTAATTAAAATTAGAAACTGTTTTTATTTTTCATTCAAGATACTTTGTGTGCAACTTAAACAGCAGTCAAAAGAGCTAACTGAAGTGCTTTGCTGCCGTTTTGCAGATTCAAAAAGACTCCGACCGTATGGCTTAATATCTTGCGAAAGATACGGTTTTGATAGTGCCACAAATCTTTGACT
>DATLXD010000262.1:0-15185 GCA_035575965.1 Pyrinomonadaceae bacterium
TGAAATTTTTTCGCATTTTCCCTGAAATATGCGCCAAAACTTGATGCTGGTTGTTTTCAAGCTCAACCTTGAACATCGCGTTCGGCAGAGTTTCAAGCACGGTTGCAATGACTTCTATCGCTTCTTCTTTTGACATAAAATCACAATGCCAACTTGCTTACTTGTTGGACAAACCGTAAATGTTAGCCTTTTTTTCAACTATTTTCAAGTCAAGCGGAAACGGTTTCTAATTTTGTTTCTTTAAGCCCTGCTTTCTGCTTTTTCGTTAAAGTTAAAATTTCAGGTCCTTCAGCAGTTACCGCAACAGTGTGTTCGCAATGTGCGCTCGGTTTTCCGTCCGACGTAACAACCGTCCATTTATCTTCCAGAGTTTTCGTTTCGTAAGTTCCAAGATTCAGCATCGGCTCAATCGCAAAACAATAACCGGCACGAATCTTCTCCTTCGTTCCCGCTCTGCCGTAATTGGCGATTTGGGGTGCTTCGTGCATATTTCTCCCGATGCCGTGTCCGGTGTAATCGCGCACAATGCCGTAACCGTACTTTTCGGCATGTTCCTGCACCGCCCAGCTAATATCGCCGACTCTTTTGTTCGGACGACACTGCTCGATGGCTCTTTCCAGACATTCTTCCGTAACGCGAATCAATTGCTTGAGTTCGTCGCCGACCTCACCGACCGCAACGGTGATTGCCGTGTCGCCGACAAACCCGTTATAGCTTGCCGCCATGTCAACCGAAATAATATCGCCTTCTTTGAGCGAAACATCGTTGGAAAATCCGTGAACAACCTGCTCGTTGACCGACGCACAAATCGCAAATGGAAAGGCAATCATACCCGAAGGTTGATACCCAATAAAACTGGGAATCGCGCCGGCATCGCGCATCATTTTTTCGGCGACGCGGTTGAGTTCGAGCGTCGTAATTCCCGGTTCAATCATTTCACGTACCGCTTCTCGAACCTCGGCAATAAGTTCGCCCGACTCGCGCATCCGGTCTAAATCTTTTCTCGATTTGGCGATAATCATTTTCTTTTTCAACAAAAGCTGGCTGAATTTGCTGATGAACCCGCCGATTTTTGAATCACGGAACATAGATGTCGGACGCCAGATGTCAGATGTCAGTGTAAATCTTATCAGTATCTAACATCTGACATTTAACGTCTATTTAACCAGCCTTTCCAATTCTCGATAAATCGTTTCCAAATCGCCCGTGCCGTCAACTTTCTGTAGACGCCCCGAATTTTCGTAATAATCAAGCAGAGGCTTTGTTTGCTGTTCGTAAGTTGAAAGTCTAATTTTGACCTTTTCTTCCGTGTCGTCCACGCGATGATTTAGCTTGGTTTCGAAGTGAAAATCGCAAACATTGTCATTTTTTGGCGGCTTAAAATAGATGTTGTAAATCTCGCCGCAAAGCGGACAGCTTCGGCGTCCGGTCATTCTCTGTTCCAAATTTTCAAGCGGAACGTCAACCAGAATCGCGCTGATTTTCTTGCCTTGTTCCAAAGCCAAACCTTCGAGCATTTCGGCTTGCCGAGCCGTGCGGGGAAAACCGTCTAAAATATAAGTTCCGCTGCAATCCTCGCGCGACGTGCGGTCTTTGACAATCTGAAATGTCAACTCGTCGGAAATCAGTTTGCCCGAATTCATAATCGCCTGAACTTCACGCGCCAAAGCCGAATCCAGATTTTTCATCTCGCGGAACATATCGCCGGTGGAAACTTGCCGAATGTTTCTGCGTTCTTCAAGTAGTCGCGCCTGCGTTCCCTTTCCCGCGCCGGGCGCGCCGATCAAAACGATAATCTTACTCATAAAATCAACTACGAATTAACGATTCCAATTAAATTCGTAATTTGAAATTCGTAATTCTTAAGCGCGTCTCCCGCGAAGGCGCGAACCCGCACCCAAAAATCCTTCGTAGTTCCGCATTACTAACTGCGCTTCTATTTGCGCGATTGTGTCCATCGCTACGCCGACCAGAATCAAAAGCGATGTGCCACCGAAGAAAAATTGGTAGCCCAAACCTGTTGGAATCCAGCTAAGACCCGGTGTTGCCGCCAAAAAATTATCAACCGCCGGACCGATAAAAGGCAGACGCGCAACTCTGAATCCGCTCAGGAGAACCTGCGGAACGAATGCGATAAACGCTAAATAAAGCGCGCCGACCGTTGTCAGTCTGGTCAAAATCGTATTCAGATATTCAGCCGTCTGCGCGCCCGGACGCACGCCCGGAACAAATCCGCCGTGTTTTCTCAAATTGTCCGAGACTTCATCGGTGTTAAAAATAATCGTGATATAAAAGAATGTAAATAAAACAATCAGCGAAATAAACACGAATTCATAATACGGGTCGCCGCCGTGAAACTGCTGGAAAAATGTGTAAATTTTCCCCCAAGTCGTGTTCAGATTGTCCGGGTCGGGCGGCAAAGCCGAAAAAATCGTCTGCGGCATCGCCAGAACGGACGAAGCGAAAATCACCGGAATAACGCCGCCCATATTTATCTTGAGCGGTAAACTCGTTTCCTGTCCGCGAAATGTTTCGTTGCCGACGCGCCGACTTGCGTAACTGATAGCGATATTTCTTCGCGCCGATTCGACATAAACAATCAGCGCAATCAGAGCGACCATCACCGCTACTAAAAAGATAACACCAAGCGTCTGCGTCGGGTCGCCCGCTCCGATTCTATCGGAAATCTGGGCAATCCCAGCCGGCAAACCGATAACGATTCCGGCAAAAATAAGCAAGGAAATTCCGTTGCCGATACCGCGCTCGGTGATTTGTTCGCCAATCCACATCACGAAAATCGTGCCGGTCGTCAAGGTTACGACAATCATCAGCGTCGCCCACCAGGTTTCGGAGATAATGCCGTTTTTCTGGAGCCAGGTGGCGACGAAAAACGTTTGCACCGAACACAATAGAACGGTCAGATAGCGTGTCCACTGATTGATTTTCTGTCGTCCGACCTCGCCTTCCTCTTGAACCTTTTTAAACTGCGGTGACAGAACCGGCATCAACTGCAAAATAATCGAAGCGGTAATGTATGGAGTTACGCCGAGCGCAAAAACCGAAATCGTGCGGAAGTTTCCACCCGAAAACAAATCGAGAACGCCGAGCAACGTTCCGGCAACTTCGCCCCAGACTTGTTCGAGTCGCGCTTTATTAACACCCGGTGCGGTAACGTGCGCTCCCAGACGGTAGATTGCCAGCATCGCAAGCGTGAAGAAAATTCTCCTTCGCAGCTCGGGAACTTTGAACATATTTTGGATGGCGGCAAAAAACTTTTCCATACTTTCCTCTCTGGCAATCTAAAATAATAACTCGACTAGCTTTGGGCTTCTGCTTGTTTGTGTTTGACGATTTCCGTGATGCTGCCACCTGCGTTTTCAATTTTTTCTTTGGCGGTTTTGGTAAAACGATGAGCGGAAATTTTCAAAGCCTTCGATATATCGCCGTTTCCTAAAATCACGAGGTCGTGCTTGGCTTTTTTTATCAAGCCTTTTTCGTGAAGAACTTCCGGCGTAATCTCGTCGCCCGCGTTAAAACTTCCTTCCAATTTAGCAAGGCTGATTTCAATCCACTTTTTCTTAAAAATATTGGTAAATCCCCGTTTCGGCAAGCGACGTTGGAGCGGCATCTGTCCGCCTTCAAAACCAATTTTCTTACTGTAACCGGAACGCGATTTTTGTCCTTTATGCCCGCGTCCGGCGGTTTTGCCGAGACCCGAACCGGGACCGCGACCGACTCTTTTCTTTTTATGCGTCGAGCCTTTCGTCGGACTCAAATTATTCAGTGATAGTGCCATTTTCCTTCCTCGTAAATAGTAAATCGTGAACGGTGAATTGTAAATAGTATCTTGTTCCAAAACTCTGGAATTATCTATTCACGATTGACGATTCACGATTTACGAAATTCTATTCGACAATTCTCAAAATATGCGGAATTTTCGCCGCGATACCGCGCATTGCCGCGCTATCCGGGCGCGTAACGGTTTGATTGAGTTTGGTGATGCCCAAACTTTTCACAATCGCCTTTTGCTTTTTGGAATAGCCAATCATACTCTTGTAATATTGAATCTTGATTGTTCCGTCGCTTGCTTGTGTTTCTTCTTTCTTTGCCATTTCTTTTAGATTCCAAATTCCAAATTTCAGATTCCAATTTATTTTGGTTTTTGAATTTGGAGTCTGAAATTTGGAATTTATAATAATTCCCCAACCTGTTTGCCGCGCAGACGCGCGACTTCCATCGGGTCTTTCATTCTGGTTAATCCGTTAAAGGTAGCTCGGATAACATTATGTGCGTTTGTCGAACCGAGAATTTTTGTTCGCACATTGTGGATGCCGAGAACCTGCAAAATCGCCCGAACCGCGCCGCCCGCAATAACGCCCGTTCCTTCCTTTGCCGGTTTGAGCAAAACTTTGCCCGCGCCGTATTCGCCGAGCATTTGGTGCGGCAATGTTCCTTCGATTAAAGGAACGCGAATCAAATTATTTTTCGCTGCCTCGATTGCCTTTTTTATCGCATTGGGAACTTCCTTTGCTTTGCCTGTTCCGAAACCGACGTGACCGGCTTCGTCGCCAACGACGACCAGCGCGGCAAACGACATATTTTTACCGCCTTTGACGACTTTGGTAACACGGTTGATGGAAATCAACTGGTCTTTTAAAATTAAATTGTTCGGAGAAATTCGTTGTCTATTCGTTTTCATTGTTTTCTTCTTTTACTTCGTCGGTTTGTGCTTGCGGCTCGTCGACAGTTTTTTGAGTGTCTTTCCCGCCCGACTTTTTCGCAGGAGTTTCCGTTATATCCTCAACGAAATTACTGATTGCACCAGTAACCGCTCCGAAGATATTTCCAACCGTTGTCGCAACCGTCTCAAGCGTGCCTTTATCGGCTGAATCTTCATCAGAGGCATCGTCTTGGTTTTTATCCAAACCTACTCGCGTCGCGTCAATTAACGCTTTGACCCGTCCGTGATAGACGTATCCGCCGCGGTCGAAAACGACTTGCGATACGCCAGCCGCCAGAGCGCGTTTGGCAACTGCTTTTCCAACCGTTTCTGCCGCTTCGATGTTTCCGCCGCTTTTGACACCCAAATCCTTTTCAGTGGTTGAAGCCGCCGCTAAAGTTTTTCCGTTGTCGTCGTCAATAACCTGCGCGTAAATATGACTTACGCTGCGAAATACCGCAAGGCGCGGTCTTTCCGAAGTCCCGCGCACTTTCTTGCGAATGCGACTGTGAACTCCGCGCCGAATATCTGCTTTACTTTTGCTTGCCATAATTCGATTTTGGATTTTGGATTTTGGATTGCTAACCTTTTCTCAGATTATAATTGAATATAACTCTTCAAATCATAGTTAATCTAAAATCCAAAATCGGGCTTATTTTCCTGTTTTGCCCGGTTTTAATTTGTAATACTTGTCAGCATACCGAACGCCTTTGCCTTTGTAAGCGTCGGGCTTTCGCAGACGGTTTAATTCCGCTGCGACTTGTCCGAGTTTTTGTTTATCAATGCCACTCAGAGTTATCGTCGTTTGATATTGGTTTACCGTCGTTTTCGCGGGAAGCCTTTCGGATTTGGCATCAATACCTTCGGGAAGAGCATATTCAATCGGGTGCGAATAGCCGAGCGCGAACACTATTTTTTTGCCCTGAATGTCAACTTTGTAACCAACGCCGACGACATCCATTGCTTTGGTGAAACCTTCGGTAACGCCAACAACGGCGTTATTTGCCAAAGCGCGAGCCAAGCCGTGCAGAGCCGACAAATCGTTATCGGCACGTTCCGCAACCAGCGTTCCGTCTTCCAACTTGAAATCAACGCCTTTCGGAATCGGAGTTTTCAAAACTCCCTTCGGACCTTTTACTTCCAATTCTGTTTCATTAATCGTTACGTTCACACCCGACGGTATCGTAATCGGTTTTTTTCCAACACGCGACATAATCTTTTTTAGGGATGAGGGCTGAAAGATGAAACTTGAAAGCCTTATTCATCCCTCATCCTTTATCCCTCATCCCTTAATAAATTTGTGCCAAAATCTCGCCGCCGACATTTTCTTTGCGGGCGGTTTTTCCACTCATCAAACCACGCGACGTGGAAACGATATTAACGCCGTAGCCGCCGAGAACTCTCGGTATTTCGGTTGCACCGACATAAACTCGCCGTCCGGGACGAGAAACTCTCGATAAATGCGTAATCGAAGAAGTGCCTTTAGCATCGTAGCGCAAAAATATGCGAATTACATATTTTACGCCTTCGCCTTTGTTGACAAAGTTATTGATATAACCTTCTTCTTTTAAGATTCGCGCAACTTCCAGTTTTAATTTTGAACCGGGAATATCCACACGCGGATGATTCGCCGCTATTGCATTGCGAATGCGCGTGAGCATATCTGCGATTGGGTCTGTCATTTCTTATTAACTCCAATTAAAAGATGTCGGATGTCAGATGTTATATGTTAGTTTTTTACTGACATCCGACATCTAGCACCTAGTATCTGATTACCAACTCGATTTAACCACGCCCGGAATTTGTCCTTGCAAAGCTAATTCTCTTAAAGCAATCCGGCAAAGACCGAACTTGCGCAGATTTCCGCGTGGGCGGCTGCATTGCGAACAACGGTTGCGAACGCGCACGGCACTTGCATCGCGCGGCAGTTTTTGCAGCTTTATCACCGCCTCGTCAACTTGCTCGACTGAAGAACCCGGACTATTGATAATTTTTTTGAGTTCCATTCGGCGTGCCGCATACTGCACCACCATCTTTTTACGTTTCTCGTTTTTTGCAACTTTACTAATCTTCGCCATATTTTATGATTCAAGATTCAAGATTAAAATCTTTAACTACTGTCTAAACGGCATTCCGAGTGCTTTTAGCAATGCCCGGGACTGCTCGTCTGTTTTTGCCGTCGTTATAATCGAAATGTTCATTCCGCGCGTTTTATCAACTTTGTTAAAGTCAATTTCGGGGAAAATCAACTGCTCACGAACACCGAGCGTGTAGTTTCCGCGTCCGTCGAACGCCTTGCCGGAGATTCCGCGAAAATCGCGCACGCGCGGCAGAGCAACCGAAATCAAGCGGTCTAGAAATTCATACATTCTGTCGCCGCGCAAAGTTACCATCGTGCCGATGTTCATTCCTTGGCGCAGCTTAAAAGAAGCGATTGATTTTTTCGCTTTCGTGATAACCGGTTTCTGACCCGTAATCGAGCGCAATTCTTCAACCGCTGTGTCGAGAACCTTAGCATTGCTGATAGCTTCGCCGATTCCCATATTTACGACAATCTTTTCGACGCGCGGAATCGCCATCGGATTTTTGATGTCAAATTCTTTGGCGATTGCCGGTGCAATCTCGCTTTTATATTTTTCTTTTAGTCTTGCCATTACTTTATCCAATTACGAATTTCAAATCACGAATATCTAAGGTTTTTTTTTGATTCGTAATTACTCTTCCGTTGACTTTCTTGCTCGTCTAGTTATTTCCGGTTCGGTGATGAGTTTGCCACTTTTTGCCACGCGCACTTTTTTGCCGTCCCTGGTTTCATATTTGATGCGCGTCGGCATACCGGATTCCGGGTCGATGTGCGCGACGTTTGAAACGTCAACCCACGCTTCCTGCTCGATGATTCCGCCTTCGACATTCATTTGCGGCACGGCTTTGCGATGTCTTTTCATAATCATCGCGCCTTCCACCTTAACTTTTCCTTTAATCGGGTCAACCTCAATAACTTTGCCGCGCAAAGGCGTACGTTTGCCGTTGTTGTCGAAACGGCTGTATTCTCTACCCGCGATAAACACAACTTGGTCGCCGCGCTTTAATTTACTTCTGACTGTTCCTTTTTTTACCGTTTTCATTTCTCTATTTATTAAGCGTCAAAATAAAATTGCAATACTTTTTTAGTTTTGCCTTTTTACTTTTACTTAAATTACCTCCGGTGCAAGCGAAACGATTTTCATAAAGTTTTTTTCGCGCAATTCGCGGGCGACCGGACCGAAAACGCGCGTTCCAATCGGTGTGTTATCGTCTTTAATCAACACGGCGGCGTTTTCGTCAAACCGAATATAGCTTCCGTCCTTGCGGCGCACTTCCTTGCGCGTTCTGACAATCACAGCGTTATAAACCTTTCCTTTTTTTGCCGTCCCGTCTGGCGACGCTTCCTTGACGGTAACTTTGATTTTATCGCCGAGCCGGGCAATCTTTCCAGTCGAGCCGCCAACCGGCATAATCATCACTACCCGCTTTGCACCTGAATTGTCGGCAACCGTCAAAGAGGTCTGCATCTGAATCATAATCTCACTCCGTTTCAGTCAACAGTTATCAGCAATCAGTTATTAATTTGTCGACTTTTCACTGATAACTGTTGACTGTTATCTTTCCGCTTTTTGAATAATTTCAACCACGCGCCAACGCTTTTTAGCCGAGAGCGGTCTGGTTTCGATAATGCGAACTTTGTCGCCGGTTTTTGCGCCGAGTTCGTCGTGCGCCATAAATTTCTTGCGGCGTTTGACATATTTGCGATACATCGGATGCTTGACTAAGCGGTCAACGCGCACCGTCACGGTTTTTGTCATTTTGTCCGATTGCACCGTGCCAATTTTTTCCGCTCGCTTGCTCGTCTTTTTGGCAGGAGAATCGTCCGCAGTATCGTCGCCCGCTACAGCATTAACCAAACCTGTTGTGCCTCCAACTACTGCTTCGGCTACGTCTCCGACAACCGATGTAACCGCTTGAAAAACACTGCCTATAAGCGAAGGCTCTTCGGCGACTGCATCTGTGTTTTCTATTGCTTCACCTTCTTCTGCCGCTTTTTTGCCGCTTGCCTTTTTCGGCTTTTCTTTTATATCTGGAGCGATTTCTTCAGTATTAGCAGTGCTTTCATCAGCTTTTGCTTCGACCGAAGTTTCGTCCGACGATTCGGTTTCGTTCACTTCCGCTGACGTTTCTTCGACTGTATCCTCTTTTTTCTTTCTCGGCATTTTTCTATTTTGACCTATTTGGCTTGCGCCTTGTTTTGCGATTCTCTTTCCTTAATCAAGGTATGAACTCGCGCTAATGTTTTTCTTTCGCGGCGAATGTCGTTTACCGATTCGCCCACACCCAAAGATTTTTTGAATTTCAAACGAAAAAGCGATTCCTTTAAGCTGTCGGCTTGCTCGCGCAATTCGTCCGTTTCCATTTCACGAAGCTGTTCAAGTGTTTCTTTCCGTTTCATATCTCTTAAACTACGCCTCCTTCCAAATCGGCGCGGGTTACGAATTTTGTTTTAACCGGCAATTTTTGCGCCGCAAGCTGAAATGCTTCACGCGCCAAAGATTCTTCCACACCTTGAATCTCATACATAATTCTGCCCGGTCTGACGACTGCAACCCAATGGTCAGGCGCACCCTTTCCGCTTCCCATACGAGTTTCCGCAGGCTTTTTCGTAATCGGTTTATCGGGAAACATCCGAATCCAGATTTTTCCGCCGCGCTTGATGTGGCGCGTCATCGCTATACGAGCCGCTTCGATTTGGCGGTCGGTAATCCAGGCGGATTCCAGAGTTTTCAGTCCAAAATCACCAAAATTTAATTTGTCGCCGCGCGAGGCTTTGCCTCTCATACGACCTTTCATTACTCTCCGGTGCTTGACCTTTTTCGGCATTAACATAACTAATTGAACCTCAACTTAACATTTATGAAATTTTCGATTGCCGATTGTTTTCAATCCAAAATCTAAAATCCAAAATCTACCTGCCGCCTCTGTCGTTTCTATCGCCTCTATCGCGGCGTGGCGGGCGACCACCGCGTCCACCGCCTGACGGAATTTTCACTTCCTTCATCGGGTCGGTATTTGTTCCGCGTGCCATCGAAGCATTCGGGTCGAGAATCTCGCCGCGATAAATCCAGCATTTGACACCGATAATTCCGAAAGTCGTCAACGCTTCGGCAAATCCGTAATCAATGTCTGCACGCAGAGTGTGCAGCGGAAGCCGACCTTCCAAAGTCCATTCGGTTCTGGCGATTTCCGCGCCGTTCAAACGTCCGGCAATCATTACCTTAATGCCTTCTGCGCCGAAACGGATTGATTCTTCGATGGTTTTCTTCATCGCGCGGCGAAATGCAATACGCTTTTCAAGTTGCTGCGCGATTTTCTCCGCCTGCAACTGTGCGTTGAGTTCCGGCTGACGAATTTCCTGAATCGAAACAATTACTTCACGTCCGGTTTTCTTCGACAAATCTTCTTTGAGCTTTTCAATCTCTGAGCCTTTGCGCCCGATGATAATGCCGGGACGAGCCGTGTAAATAATAATTTTCAAACGATTAGCGGCACGTTCAACGTCAATATGCGAAACGCCTGCGCCATTAAAACGCTTTTTCAAATCGCGCTTCAGTGCTAAATCTTCCGCCAAATTCGCCGCAAAGTCGCGTTTCGCATACCAGTGCGAATGCCAATCTTTGTTATATCCGACACGAAAGCCGTATGGATGAACTTTTTGTCCCATATTTTTTATTAAATCTCGTTACTGTCTTTCCAGTTGTTCGTTTGCATCAAGTTGCGCTTCGTCGGCAGGCGCAGTTTCGTGTCTTTCCGCTTCGGTTTGCGATTGAACTTCTTTTACATCAGACGCTTCCGCAGTTGCTTCTTTGTTCGTTCCTAGGGCAACTGCAACCGGATCGTTGATTAAAACGGGTGCTTCCACATTTAAATTTTCACCGACATTTTCAGCCTTCGCTTTATCAGATTTTTTATCTTTCTTTACCGAAGCGTTTTTAGTTTTCCTTTCTTCAACCGCTACATCCGCCTTCGCAGTTCCCTTAACCGAAGTTTTCGATTTTCTTTCACCGCCGCTCAATTTTCTGCCAGCCGCTAAATGCGCTTTTTTCTTTGACTTATCGTCATCGCCGGCTTGCGGCAAATCGCTCGAAACCATAATCGTAATATGACAATAGTGGCGATGTTCACGAAAGGCGCGACCCTGCGGCGCAGGACGCATACGGCTGCGATTTTTGTGAACTCCCATATCCACAAAGCAAGTTTTTACAAACAAATCGTCCGGGTCGACGGCGATGTTTTGCTGTTCCGCCAGAAAAGTTGCGTTGGCAATCGCCGAGCGCAGAGTTTTGGCAATCGGGTCAGCCGCACGCTTGTCGGTAAACTTCAAAATCGCCAGAGCCTGTGAAACATTGCGCCCGCGAATCAAATCAATTACAAGCCGCGCTTTGCGGGGCGAACCTTTCAGATGTCTTGTTTTTGCTATCGCTTCCATAATCTTTAGTGGTAAATGGTAAGTGGTAAGTGGTAAGTGAAAGTATAAAAACTTACCACTTATCGTTTAGCACTTAGCACTAACTTACTTTCTTTTAGCCGATTTTTCCGCTTTCGTTCCCGGATGTCCTTTGAAAACCCGCGTCGGAGAAAATTCGCCGAGTTTGTGTCCGACCATATTTTCCGTCACATACACGGGAATATGGCGTTTGCCGTTGTGAACTCCGAATGTCAAACCCACCATTTCCGGTGAAATCGTCGAGCGGCGCGACCAGGTTTTAATCGCTTGCGGCTTGTTTCCGCCTTCGCTGATTTTCCTTAAAACTTTCTGAACGCTTAAGTCTATAAACGGTCCTTTTTTTAATGAACGTGGCATAGCTCGATTTTGGATTTTGGATTTTGGATTTTGGATTTCAAGAAAACCTGAAACCTAAAACCTAAAACCTAAAACCTATTTTCTCCTTCTGTCGCGCACAATCATATTCTGCGTGCGTTTGTTTCTTCGTGTTTTGTAACCGCGCGTCGGTTGTCCCCAAGGCGTTACCGGATGGCGACCACCGGAAGTTTTACCTTCGCCGCCGCCGTGCGGGTGGTCAACCGGATTCATCGCTACGCCTCGAACTTTCGGGCGCAGACCTTTCCAGCGCGAACGTCCGGCTTTACCCAAACTAACATTTTCGTTTTCGACGTTGCCGACTTGTCCAACCGTTGCCATACAAACAACCGGCACGCGCCGAACTTCGCCCGACGGCATTCTAAGCTGCGCGTAATCGCCTTCTTTAGCAACAAGCTGTGCAAATGCTCCGGCTGACCGTGCCATTTGTCCGCCTTTTCCCGGACGCAATTCGATATTATGAATCTGCGTTCCGAGCGGGATATTGCTAATCGGCAAACTGTTTCCCGGCAAAATGTCCGCTTCCGCGCCGCTCATAATCGTTCCGCCGACTTTCAAACCGGCAGGCGCGATAATATAGCGTTTTTCGCCGTCGAGATAAGTTATCAAAGCAATGTGCGCCGAACGATTCGGATCGTATTCGATTTGCGAAACTTTTCCCGGAATGCCCGGTTTGTTGCGCTTAAAATCAATAATCCGGTAAAAGCGTTTGTGTCCGCCGCCGCGCCGACGAACCGTAATGCGCCCGTCGTTGTTACGCCCGGAGATTCTAATTTTCGGCTCCAGCAAAGATTTTTCCGGCTTTGCATTCGGAGTCAGTTCATCGCGTGTCAGATATGTTTGGTATCTTCGCGCCGGTGATGTTGGTTTTAATCTCTTGATTCCCATCTTCTTATTTTGGATTCAGGATTTTGGATTAGCGATTGAAAATTTGCTTTCAATCCAAAATCGTTAGATTGCTTCTGCGTAATCAACGTGCGGCTCGCCTTTTTTCAAAGTAATGTAAGCCTTTTTCCAAGATGCGCGGCGACCTGCGTAGCGTCCGCGTTTCTTTATCTTGCCTTCGTAATGAACCGTGCGGACTTTCGCCACTTTGACGCTGAAAATTTCTTCCACCGCTTTTTTGATTTCAATTTTTCCGGCTTTTGTATTGACACGAAAAGTCAGAATTTGTCCGACTGCTTCGTCTTCGCTAGATGCTTCCTTCAAAAGCACCGATTTTTCCGTGACAACCGGCGACCTTAAAATGTCCCAGATATTCATTTCCGTCATAACTATTCAGCCGCCTCCTTTTTAGTCTTAGCTGCTTTTTTGGGAGCAGTTTTTACGCTTTTCGCTGCTTTGGGTTTCGCTGCTTTCTTAGCCGCTGGCTTCGTCGTTTCTTTAGCTTTTGCTGCTTTTTTAGCTTTTGGCTTTGCCGTTTTCGTTACTTTCGTCTTGGCTTTCGGTTTCGCTGTTTTCTTCGCCTTCGGCTTTTCTTCCGTTTGTACTTCCTCGGTCACTTCCAAATCACTACCGCCTTTTTCACGCTGCGGGTCGAGCAGATGATTTATCTCGTCAATCGCTGATTTAGAAATCAGAAGTTTTTCGTGATAAATAATGTCGTAAATATTCAAACCGTAGCCGTTAGTAACTTTGGTTTTCTGCACATTGCGCGATGCAAGAATTAAATTCGAGTTATCGAGAGAATCAATAATCAAAGTCTTCGTCGCCTTTTTCTTATCGTTAAAACCGAGTTCCGACATCACGCCGAGAAAATTTTTTGTCTTTGCGTTATCAAAACTAAAATCTTCGATAATTATCAAATTCCCTTCACGCAGGCGTTCCGACAAAGCCGAGCGCAACGCGCCGCGCCGCATTTTCTTCGGCATTTTGTATGACCAATCGCGCGGCTGCGGACCGTGAACATTACCGCCGCCCTTCCACAAAGGAGAGCGCAGAGACGCAATTCGCGCGCGCCCCGTTCCCTTTTGCTTCCACAGCTTTCTGCCCGAACCCGAAACGTTACCGCGAGTTTTCGTCGCGCTCGTTCCCTGTCGGCGATTTGCCAGATAATTTCTGACCGCCGCGTGAATCAACGATTCATTTAGCTCCGCGCCGAAAACAGCCTCGGACAATTCCACATCGCCGACTTCCTTATTCTTTAAATTGCGAACCTTTGCGGTAGGCATAATCTCACTCCGTTCGAGTGCTAAGTGCTAAGTGCTAAGTGCTAAGTGCGAAAACTTATCATTTACCATTTACCATTTACCACTATTTATTTTCTTTTTTTAACTACTACTAAACTTCCTGTTGCGCCCGGAACTGCGCCGCGAACCATTATGATATTGTTTTCGACATCAACTTTTACGACGCTCAAGCCTTGCACCGTAACCTGCTCGTTTCCCATATGACCCGAAGAGCGCGTGCCTTTAATAACACGCGACGGATATGCCGATTGACCAATCGAACCGGGTTGACGGATGTTCATCGAACCATGCGACATCGGACCGCGACTAAAATTGTGACGCTTAATTGTTCCGGCAAAACCGCGTCCCTTTGATGTTCCGATAACGTCAATTTTATCGCCGTCGGCAAAAACATCTGCTTTGACCTGGTCGCCGACATTTACATCGGGCGCGTCCGTCAGGCGAAGCTCTTTCAGAATACGAGTCGGCGGCGTGCCGCTTCCCGTCTTCTCGAAATGTCCGCGCATCGGCTTTGAAACATTTTTCAATTTAATCGGTTTATCTTCAACCAATCCGAGTTGGACGGCGTTGTAACCGTCTTTTCCACTCGCTGTTTTTGTTTGCACGATAACGCAAGGTCCCGCTTTGATGACGGTTACGGGTGTAACCGTACCGTCCGCCGCGAAAAGCTGCGTCATTCCCATTTTTCTACCGATGATTCCGCTAATCATATCTTTAGGTTTTGGATTTTGAACTTTAAATTATTTGCAATTTTGAACCTGCGATATACGTCAATTCAAAATCCGAAATCTAAAATCCAAAATCGAACTAGCTTTTGCCGAATGCTTTGATTTCTACGTCAACGCCGGCGGGTAAATCTAATTTCATCAACGCATCAACCGTCTCGGCGGTCGGGTCGAGAATATCCATCAGGCGCTTGTGCGTTCTGATTTCAAACTGTTCGCGCGACTTTTTATCGACGTGCGGCGAACGCAAAACCGTCCACTTATTCTTAATAGTCGGAAGCGGAATCGGTCCCGCAATTCTCGCGCCTGTCCGTTTCGCGGTTTCGACAATCTCAACCGTGGACTGGTCTAAAACGCGATGGTCGTAGGCTTTTAACTTGATGCGAATCTTTTCGTTTAGCATTTTGTTTTTTCGTTGTTCGTCGTTTGTTGTTCGTAGTAATTAGGTTTTTTGCAACCACCTATGAACAACGAATTGATTTTTATTCAACCACTTCACTAACAGTGCCAGCTCCGACCGTTCTGCCGCCTTCTCTGATGGCAAACCGGAGTCCCTTCTCCATCGCTATCGGCGCTATCAACTCTATCTCCATCGCTATGTTATCGCCAGGCATCACCATCTCCACTCCGGTGGGGAGATG
>DATLXD010000263.1:0-7792 GCA_035575965.1 Pyrinomonadaceae bacterium
CCCTACAAATTTTTTTGATTAACGTTTCGCAAACGGTAAATCATAAAACAAATCGCGCCGGCGGCGACAACTAAACTGATGATTTGCGAAGTCGAAAGCCCGCTCAAAGTCGTCAATCCAAACAAATCGCCGCGCGGGTCATCGCGGAAAAATTCGATTGCAAAGCGGACAATCGAATAAAGAATCATATACCCGATAAGAACTTGCCCGTCAAAGCGTTTGCGCCGATGCAGATAAAACAAAACGCCGAAAACCGCGAGCATCGCAAAAGATTCATAAAGCTGTGTCGGGTGCAGATGAAGTGCGCCGCCCGCTGCGTCCGTTATCGGAACGCCCGTGTTTTCGTGTCCGGCTTCGGTAAAATGCACACCCCAAAACAAATCAGTTGGTCTTCCCCAACAACAGCCTGCCGAAAAACAGCCTTGTCGTCCGAAGAATTGACCCAAAGCAACGCCGGGGGCAAGAGCATCCGCAACTTTCCAAAACGGAAGTTTATAAAATTTAATCAAAAGAAAAACCGTGAGAAGTCCGCCAAGAAATCCGCCGTAATAAACTCCGCCCGAACGCAGAAAGTCGAGCGAAAAGACGTTGACGTTATCTTCGGTAAAAAACATCAAAATCTTCGAGCCGACGAGACCGCCGATAATCGTCCACAAACCCAAATCGTAAATACGTTCGCGCGGCAAACCGTCGCGGGCGGCTAGTCGTGAAGCGGTAAACAGCGCGAGAAGCAAGCCGACAGCAAGCAAAACACCGTAAGTATTTATTGGAAAATTGCCGATGCGGAAAAGTTCTGGATACATCTTTTGTTAATTGTTATTTATTATTTATCAGCAAGCGGTTGTATTAACTACAGCGAACTATAAAAACTGATTTCTTTAAGCATTTGCTCCTTACATCTTCTTTAAATTTAAATTTTACTCGCCAGCATAGTTTAAAGTTTCTTAATAAATATTTTTCTAAATTTATTCAGTTTTATTTTCAGTTTTGTGATAAGCGATAATTTTCACACCACATTTCAAATTCAACTTAGTATTTTCTCCACGTTTAATCAAAAACTCTCTATCTACATTACACTTTCTTTTATTTCTGAAAGTAACAGAAAAGTTAACCTTAGATGTTTAGTCCCAAAGTGTGATGGTGTGGATTTATCTTAAAGCGTTCTTTCTGATTTTGCCAGCATTGACTAATGTATTCGTAAGAGGTCACTATCGTGTTTTAATCCTTCGTCAACGCCGACCTAGACTTCCGAAGACAAGCCGTTGCAATTTGAATAACCGGGAGCGCAAATTACGGAAGGATATGTTCGTTCGATAAAATTTTAGCGGCTGACAATCACAAACACGCGAAAACCTTTCGGGTCGCGTTTTGTCGGTTTTTTGACTCTATAAATTTCGCCGCGTTTCACAAATCTGCTTGAATCTTCAAGTTTTCCAAAATTTCTTCGCGTTGCTCTACGGCAATTCGATTAAGAATGGCAATTTCTTCTTCTCGCGTTAATTTGGGTTTTTGTTGCTGACGCTTGCGCTCGACCAAATCCCGCAAAGCCGTTTCGACAAATTCCGAGCGATTGCGAAAATCTTTGGCAAAATTGTCAACTTCCTTCAACAAATCCTTAGAGATTGTGACCGATGTTTTTACTTTTGTTTCCATAACTCAAAAATACTTCTTATCGTTTCCAAAATCAATTATTTTTCCTTCCGATAAGGAATGCCTAAAGCCTTCGGCGCACGCGACGAGCCGATAAAACCTGCCAGCACGATAATCGTTATCACGTAGGGAATTATTTGGACAAACTGCACGGGAATGTTTTCGCCCGAAGCGAGTTTGTAATTGGCGAGCGGAATGGTTAAGGCTTCCATAAATCCAAAAAACAGACAGGTGAAAAGCGTAGGAATCGGTTTCCATTTGGCGAAAATCAGCGCGGCAAGCGCGATAAATCCGCGTCCCGCCGTCATATTTCTGGTAAATAAGGAAGATTGTCCGATTGATAGATATGCGCCGCCTGCCGCCGCTAAAATTCCTGAGATAATAACCGCCGAATATCGCAGCCGTGTAACATTTACTCCCGCCGCGTCCGCCGCCGCCGGATTTTCGCCTGTCGCTCGAAGGCGCAAGCCGAAAGGAGTTTTATAAAGCACATACCAGCAAATCGGCACGAGCGCGAAAGCCAGAATCGAGGCAAAGGGAATATTGAAAAATTCGGGTAAAAATTGTTCCTTCGGAATTTGCGGTGTCGAGCCTGAAGAATCATAGACCGCGCCGCTAATCAGCGCGGGAAGCCCAATCATCAAAAAGTTTATTCCCATTCCGCTGACAACCTGGTCGGCTTCAAATTTGATGCACGCGACGGCATACACAAAAGCCAAAACCGCGCCCGCCAAAACTCCGCATAAAAGACCGAGAAACGGATTTCCGAGTTCGTAAGTTACTACCGATGCCGTAAATGCGCCTGCCAGCATCAAGCCTTCGAGAGCAATGTTGATAACGCCGGAACGCTCGGAAAACATTCCGCCGAGCGCGGCGAAAATCAAAGGCGTCGCAAATCTGACGGTTGCAAATATCAAGGCAAATGTAAAAATTTCATTCATATTCTTAAATTGCGGAATAATTTTTCGAGGCGAAAATTCGCTAAACGATTAAATTTCTAACTTTCTACCTTTGTTTTGTCCGGCGAAAATCAATCTTCTGAAATAGCCTTCGCAGGCGACGAACAAAATAATAATTGCTTGCAAAACAAATCCTAAATCCTTGGAAACTTTTGGGGTAAAAGCGTCAACGAAAATCTCACCGCGCAGCAAAATGCCGAAAAATAAAGCGGCGATAAAAATTCCGAGCGGATGATTTCTACCGAGCAACGCGACCGCGATTCCCAGAAATCCCCATTCGGCTGAAAATCCGTCGTAATAATTGTGGCGGTTTCCCAAAACTTCGCCGACGGCAACCATTCCCGCGAGTGCGCCGGAAATCGTCATCGCAATGATGATTTGTTTTCGCGGAGAAATTCCGCCGTATTCCGCCGCCGAAGGGTTTGCGCCGACCGCGCGGAGTTCATAACCCCATTTCGTTTTCCACAAAAAGACATAAACCAGAACGCACATTAAAATCGCCAGCAAAAACGACGCATTCAGCGGAACGTCTTTCGGAATAAACGGCAAAAATTGGTTGAGTTGCGGAATGTATGCAGCTTCCCCAATCGGCGCAGTCTGCAGAATCGCGTCGCCCGGAACTTTGTAGTGATACTGCGTCAGGTAGCTGACCAAAGCGATAGCGATAAAATTCAACATAATCGTGTTGATAACTTCGTGCGAGCCAAATTTCGCTTTCAGAATTCCGGGAATCGCACCCCAAATCCCACCGACGACAATTGCCGTCAAAATGCAGAGCGGAACAAGCAGAATTGCCGGAAGACTCGTCCAAGAATAATTAACGTCCGTCCCGAAGACATTGACAACCGTTCCGCCGAAAGTTATACCGACCCAAGCCGTCGCAAACGCGGCGACGTAAAGCTGACCTTCCGCGCCGATATTTAGCAGCCCGCAGCGAAACGCAACGGCGACCGCCAAGCCGGTAAAAATCAGAGGCGTAGCATAAAAAAGCGTCCAACCGATGTCTTTCGCCGAACCGAACGAGCTTGACAGAAGCCAGCCATAAGCGTTTAGCGGGTTGTCGCCGATTAACAAAATGATAATCCCGCCTACGACAAACGCGGCAATCACGGCGAACAAAGGCGATAAAATTTCACGAAGTATTTTCATTACACGAAATTCGGACAAGTTTTTAGATTAGTTTTGAAGATTAAGTCTGCTAACTATAACCTCTTTAAGTTAATCATGTCATCTAAAAAGCAATAAAAATTTGTTTCAGCTGAACAAAAAAATTTCGTCCCAATATTTGACAAAGATACACTCATATTTTATTATTATTTTAGACTAAGCAAGTTGTCTTGTTGGTCATAAGGCTAAATAAATTTTAAAGATGAATTTTTATTCATTGTTCATATTTCATCATTTTATTTATGAGATTTGATAGATTTACAATACGCGGACAAGAAGCGGTTCAAGAAGCAATCGGGATTGCCGAAAAAAATCAAAATCAACAGGTCGAGCCGGAACATCTTCTCGCTTCGATGCTTGAGCAGAAAGAAGGAACGTTGAAACCGATTTTGGGAAAACTCGGCGCGAAAGCCGACGCGATTTTGACCGACGCGCAAGCAGCTATCGCCAAATTCCCGAAAGTTTCAGGCGGGCAACAGTATTTTTCTTCGCGCTTTAACACCGCTTTTCAAAACGCTCAAAAAGAGGCGGAGAAAATGCAGGACGAATATATTTCGACCGAGCATCTGCTTCTGACGATTAGCGAGGAAAAGGAGGGCGACGCGGGGCGCATTTTGCGTTCGAACGGTGTAACGAAAGAAGATGTCGAAAAAGTGGTCGCGGAGATGCGCGGCGGAACGCGCATTACCGACCAAAATGCTGAAGAGAATTTTCAAGCATTGGAAAGGTATTCAATAGATTTAACTGAACGCGCCAGAAAAGGAAAACTTGACCCGGTGATTGGACGCGATGACGAGATTCGGCGCACGATACAGGTTTTATCCAGACGCACGAAAAACAATCCGGTTTTAATCGGCGAGCCGGGTGTTGGGAAAACGGCGATTGTTGAAGGCTTAGCGCAAAGGATTATTTCGGGCGATGTTCCCGAAACATTGAAAAACAAGAAATTGGTCGGGCTTGATTTAGGCTCGATGCTGGCGGGCGCGAAATATCGCGGCGAGTTTGAAGACCGTCTGAAAGCGGTTTTGAAAGAGATTGAAAAGAGCGACGGACAAATTATTTTATTTATTGACGAGTTGCACACGCTCGTCGGCGCGGGCGCGTCCGAAGGCGCGATTGACGCATCGAATATGTTGAAACCAGCGTTGGCTCGTGGATTATTGCGTTGTGTCGGCGCGACGACGCTCAACGAATTTCAAAAGTATATCGAAAAAGACAAGGCTTTGGAGCGGCGTTTTCAGCAAGTTTATGTCGGAGAACCGAATGTCGAAGACACAATTGCAATTTTGCGCGGACTCAAAGAACGCTACGAAGTTCACCACGGCGTTCGCATCAAAGATTCGGCGATTGTGGCGGCGGCAACTTTATCGAATCGCTATATCACCGATAGATTTTTGCCCGACAAAGCGATTGATTTGATTGACGAAGCCGCGTCGAAACTGCGGATTGAGATTGACAGTTTGCCGCAGGAGATTGACGAACTCGAGCGCGAAATTTTGCAGCTCGAAATCGAAAAGCAGGCACTCGTCCGTGAAACCGACGAAAAATCAAAATCGCGTCTGACCGATATTGAAAAGCGTATTGCCGATTTGCAGGAAAAAGCTGGTGCGATGAAGGCGAAATGGCAATCGGAAAAAGACGAAATCCAGAAGATGCGCGAGGCGAAGGAAAAACTCGAAGAAGCCAAATTGCACTTGGAACAAGCGAGAAATGCGGGCGATTTAAACCGTGCCGCCGAACTGCAATACGGCGAAATTCCGACGCTCGAAAAACAGTTATCCGATGAACAAGCCAGACTTGCCGAACTGCAAACCGAAGGCATTTTCCTCAAGGAAGAAGTTGACGAGGAAGATGTCGCGGAAGTCGTGGCAAAATGGACGGGCGTTCCTGTCTCGAAAATGCTTGAAGGCGAGATGCAGAAACTTGTTACGATGGAAGAAAATCTGCGGCGGCGGGTTATCGGTCAAGATGAGGGTTTGACGGCGGTTGCCAATGCGGTTCGCCGCGCTCGCGCCGGACTTCAAGACCCGAATCGCCCCGTAGGTTCGTTTATCTTTTTAGGTCCGACCGGCGTCGGTAAAACCGAAACGGCGAAGGCGTTAGCCGAGTTTCTGTTTGATGACGAACGCGCAATGGTTCGCCTCGATATGTCGGAATATATGGAAAAACACGCGGTTGCCAGAATGATTGGCGCACCGCCCGGATACGTCGGTTACGAAGAAGGCGGGCAACTTACAGAAGCCGTCCGCCGCCGTCCGTATTCGGTGGTTTTGTTTGACGAAATCGAAAAGGCGCACGCAGACGTTTTCAATGTTTTACTGCAAATTCTCGACGACGGACGCTTGACAGATTCCAAAGGCAGAACGGTTGATTTCAAAAACACGGTTTTGATTATGACCTCGAATTTAGGCTCGCGCGAGATTCAATCGGTCGGTGATAACGAAGCGCAGGCAAAAGAAGCCGTCGTGCAGATTTTGCGCGATTATTTCAAGCCCGAATTTTTGAATCGGATTGACGACATTGTTGTTTTCAAACAACTCGGACGCGAACAAATCGCGCAGATTATTGAAGTTCAGCTCGAACGCTTGCACTCAATGCTCAAAGAGCGCGGTATCGAAATCAGGTTGGACGAATCGGCAAAAGAATTATTGGTCAAAGAAGGTTACGACCCGACTTTCGGTGCGCGACCGCTTAAACGCGCGATTCAATCGCTAATTCAAAACCCTCTGGCGGTGAAATTATTGAACGGCGAGATTGCAAGCGGGCAAATCGTTAAAGTTTCGGCGGAAAACGATTCGATGAAATTCAAGCCCGAAACAGCTTCGGCTTCAGCCTAAACAAAGATGAAAGGTAAATGGTAAATTTATACGGTAATATGAAAACATACCTTGCTAAGAAATTTCATATAGATTTACTATTTATCATTTACCTTTAAATTTATGAGTTGGTTTAATAAAAAAACAATGAGCGAACAAGAATTTAACGACGAAGAAATTTTAGAAGAAAACGCGGAAGAAATTCCTTTCAGCGATGACCGCCGATTTAATGAAGCGGGCGAAAGAATCAAAGATGACAAAAAGGGTGAAAAAGTAAAATCGCCCGAAATCATCAAACTGGAAAACGAGTTAAAGGACGAACGCACCAGGCGCGAATCAGCCGAAGCAAAACTTGTCGGCGTGCAAAAGAAATTCGACGACATAAAATCGCAGATGGAACGCGAAACCGCCGAGATGCGCCGGCGTCTGATGAAAACTCTGGAAGACCGCGCCAAACAAGGACAGTTTAATTTTTTGACGACGCTTCTTCCCGTTTTGGATAATTTGAATTTGGCAATCAACGCCAGCGAAACCGATGCTTCATTTGAACATCTGCTAAGCGGTGTCAAAGGCACGGCGCGTTCGTTTGAGCAGGCGTTGACGAGCGTCGGCGTTGAACCGATTGCATCCGTCGGCGCGGACTTCAATCCCGAACTGCACGAAGCTGTTGATATGGTCGAAGCTGATGTGCAAAACGACGATAAAATTACTGCTGAATACTCGCGTGGTTACAAATTCGGTGAAAGACTGCTTCGTCCCGCGCGCGTGCAGGTCGGTAAAGCCGCGCAAACCAATGCAAAAGCCGAATAGTTTTGGAGAGTGAAATGGATTCGCAGCTTTTACGCTCAGAGGAACTCGGCATCAGACTTGAAATCGTCAACGGTTTGCCTGTCTGGGAAGCCTCGCCCGGCATCCGACGTCAAATTGCTGTTGACCGCATTCGTGAATCCATAAAACAATCTGAAACAAACGACAAAACTTGCGATTGTTTCCACGTTGCAGACATTTACGTTTAGTTTCCCGACGGCTCAATCCTTTATGAGTTTTCAAACAGCTTCTTAGGCTTGAAATTCGATAAGCGTTGATATTTCAAACAGCTTTGATTATCGTAAATGTTGCAGACAAGCAGATAAATTTGAATGAGTTGATTTTTCATAAGCAAGAAAATCTTACCATTCTTGATTGTCTGCTTTTTCTACT
>DATLXD010000264.1:0-2838 GCA_035575965.1 Pyrinomonadaceae bacterium
GCAAGTTGTTTTCCCAAACCAGCCGCGTCTTTTTTATCGCCGGAAATCGAATCGCGCAGGTTTATGCTTCCGTCCAAATTTCCCGCCATTCCTTCGAGATAAATTCGGTCATTTTCCAAAAAAGCGTTTGCGCCAATCGGAACTTGACAGCCGCCTTCGAGGCAGCGCAAAAAACTTCTTTCCGCAGCGACGCAAAAACTCGTATTTTCATCGTTCAATTGCTCCAAAAACTCTCTGACTTGAGTGTCGTCGCTTCTAATTTCAATCGCCATTGCGCCTTGACCGACGGCGGGCAGCATAATTTCAAACGGAATAATTTGCTTGATATGCGAATCAAGACCGAGCCGGTGAACGCCCGCAAAGGCAAGAATCATCGCGTCCAAGTCTGATTCTTCAAACTTTTTTATCCGCGTCGGAACATTTCCTCTGATTTCAAAAATTTCTAAATCCGGTCGGTAATAAAGCAGCTGACTTCTGCGCCGCAAACTGCCCGTGGCGACTTTCGCATTCTTCGGCAAATCATTAATAGAAGCATATCTCTTAGAAATCAAAATATCGTTTGGCAACTCTCTCTCCGTTACCGCGCCAATCATCAAACCCGCAGGCTGAACGGTTTGCAAATCTTTTAGACTGTGAACCGCTAAATCAATTTTCTCATCGAGCAGAGCAGTTTCTATCTGTCTGGTAAACAAGCCTTTATCGCCGATTTTCGCCAGCGCGACATCGATCATTTTATCGCCCGTCGTCTTGATAATTTTTACTTCGAGCTTTGTTTCGGGAAATTTTTGTTCGAGTTTTTTCTTGACGAAATGCGTCTGCCAGAGCGCAAGCTCGCTGCCGCGCGAACCGATAATCAATTTGCCTTTACGCATCTAAAACCTCGAATGCCGCCGCCTTCATCGTTTGTAATTTTTGCACCAACCGAATGTGATTTTGTAAATCGTCTTTTATATTGCCGTTGCTTCGCAAGGTCATTTTGTGCAGTTCGGAAACATTTTCGATGAGAAACGCCTTGATTTTCAAAATTTCATCAACCGTCGCCCGGTCGGGTTTAGCATATGTTTTCTGGAAAACGGGAAGAAGCGGCAGTGAATAATACCAGGTCAGAAAATCGCCCATTTCCTTCATAATAATTTTTTTGACGCGCGGCAAATCGTCGTTTCTGCGCCGGAAATTACGGTCGACAATCTGGCGCAGGTCGTCAATGTTTTTCAGAATCACATTCACATTTTTTGAAACCAAAGGATTTATGTCGCGCGGCATCGCAATATCGAGTAAGAGAATTTTGTTTTCCTGCACGTCAAAATCATTCGCGTCAAGAATATAATCAGTCGAGCTTGTCGAACTGATGACGATATCAGTGGTATTTAGACGGTTTTTGAAGTCTGCAAAATCAATGATTTCACTTTGAAAATTAAAACTTTTGTGCAAATCGCCTAACAATTCTTCGGCGTGCGCCCGCGTGCGATTGGTGATAAAAATTTTGCCGACTTGATTTTTTATCAAACACTCGGCAGCCAATCTCGCGGTTTCGCCCGCGCCGACAATCAAAACGGATTTATCTTTGAGCGAGCCGAAAGTTTCCCGCGCGAGTTCGACCGCCGCCAGACTTATCGAAACCGCGCCTTTGTGAATCGAAGTTTCCGTGTAAGTTTTTTTGCCGATTTTGAATGCGCGCTGCGAAAGCTGATTCAAGATTTTTCCGGTCGAAGCGTTGTCTTTCGCTACAAAATAAGCGTTTCTTAATTGCTGTAAAATTTGTGTGTCGCCGATGATTTTAGAATCGAGGCTGGTTGCGACTTTGAAAAGCTGCTGGCACGCGGCACAGGAAATAAGCGTAAAAAAATGTTTATTTTCAACCGTATTGGCGGCGTTTTTGAAATTAGTAACGAGGGTTTTGTAATAATCCAAATCAATTTCGGCGGAATCACACACGCCGTAAATTTCCGTGCGGTTGCACGTCGACAAAATCACACACTCCGACAAGGTTTGTTTCAGAAGGCGGAGCAGCGCGGGAATTTCCTCCTCCGGGATGTATAATTTTTCTCTGACCTCAATCGGTGCGGTTTTGTGATTGACTCCAAACGCAAAAAGCATCTGCTGGTCGGCAATATTTCTCAACTTAAATTCTAAAACCTCTTATAAAATGGCTGAAAATCAAACGATTAAAAATATTTTTTATTATGCACTATTCCACTATATAGAAAAAGTTCGAACGATAAAGAGCGTGTTGAATGAATACGGTAAAAGCATTTAATAAGGCGATTTAATAACTTCAAATGAACGATTATTTTTATTCAGTTTTTTTGCAAAACAAGCTGAACAGTTGCAAAAACTCAGATTGCTTAAATTTGTAACTCAAAATTTGCACAAATAAAGACGGCGCAAATTTAATCTACGCCGTCTTTATTTTGTAAAAAACTAGAATTTAGTTTTTAACTTTTCTTGCTTTTGCAGCACGCGCCGCCGTTACAGCAACTCTCGCCGCTTGCAGCCGTTACATTTTGCGTATCAACACTTGCCGATTCCTTACCTTTCACCGGACAAGAATCGCCGCAACACGAACAGCAGCTTGCCGAAGCGTTTTCGCCCTGTTTTTTCATCGGGCAGGAATCGCCTTTGCAGCAGCAATCGTCCTTACCACAGCACGAAGTTTTTGCTTGACCGTCGGCGGTCTGCGCGTTCATAGTTTTCATCGCGCACGAATCAGCCGCCGGTTTACTCGAATTGTTCGATTGATTAACGGCAAAAACCACAATGCCAAGTGCTAAAATAAACATTGTGGATATTGCTAACAGAATTCTTTTCTTCATTTTTGTTTCCTCTAAATTTAAAAAT
>DATLXD010000265.1:0-3178 GCA_035575965.1 Pyrinomonadaceae bacterium
GCTTCGCTTGTGCGTTAAAACAATTCAAACATAAAAAAGAGGACATAATTAAAGAAAAAAGCCCTTAGTTATGAATAACTAAAGGCTTTTTTCTTTTTATAAAAGCGAGCTTAAAACCAGCCTTTTTTATTTTGGACATAAGTGGTTACAAATTCTTCATCGGATTTAGTCAAATAAATTATGCCTTCGATTAATCCGATTACCCAAACAATCGCCGTCGGAATGCCGCACAAAGCAAAACCGACGAGCGATATAACGAGCATCATAACGCCTTCGTTTGTATAACCCAAAATAAACTTATGAACGCCGAATGCGCCCAGCAAAATTCCGCAAATCCCCGCAGGCAATTTATTATCCGCGCCGGTTATCTTTGCGGGATAATTGTTGGCGACACGCTGCGGCGGCATCAAATAACTCGGCAGATTTGCTCCGCAGCTTGTGCAGTGATTGCTCAAACCCGGATTCTGCGCCTTGCAATTCGGACAAAACTTAACATTAGTCGCCATTATTTGCTGCCTCTTTTTTGCATTTTCAGAAAACAAAGTATGAAAACTTTCCTCGATTTTGTCAAAGTTTTAAAGGGTAAATTATTTGACAACTGATTTTAATCTAACTTTTTTCAATCTGTGAAAGTTTGCGAATATCAATCGAAATCGGCTCGTCGTCCTTAAGTTCGTTATAAAGATTAGAAAATTTATAATCGAACTTTATTTCTTTTAGTTTATACGAAGTGCGAGTGTGAACCATCTGTGAAAAGGTTTCGTCCGTCGCCGACAAGAGAACCAGAATTTCAACGTCGGATTTTTCAAAATCTTCTTCCGTCAAACCAAACATCGGCGAGCTTTCGTCAATTGGATGAACTAGTGTCCAGGCAAGCGGCAGAAACGAAACCCGCTCGCGTTCGAGTTTGAGCAAATCAAAGCTGCGAATCACGGCACCGTCTTTTTCGACGAAACGGGTGAACAGAACCTGCGCTTTTAACTCGATAAGTTGGTTATTGCGGCTGTTGACAAGCCGAAACATAAAACCGTTGATGTTGTGGTAGGGCGCGATAATTGCCGTTCTACTGAAAATAATTTTTGCCGTCGGACGCGAAAACCTCGCAAAAACTAATCCCGTTATCAGCGCGTTTGCCAGCAAACTGTAATAAGATTCAATCGTTACCAGCAGATTTGGAATGATACCGACCGGATGAATCGTGCCGTAGCCGATGGTCGCAAAAGTCTGGACGCTAAAGAAAAAACCGCGCAGAAACATATTAACGGTCGGCTCGTTGGAGGTATCAACCAGCGATTCCGCACCTAGAGATGAATAAATTAAACCGAAAACTATGTTGCTCAAAAAATATAAAAGCAAGACTAAGCCCAAAAACACCGACCAGGACATCGTGAGCAAAAAATGATACAGATTGCGCGGCGAAATTTGGCTAAGTCCCGTGCGCCGAACATTAAAAGTGCCGTCCCGATTCAAAAAGCGCAGACGGCTTTCGGTCGCAACCTTCGCGCCAAACCCTAAATCGCGGTCGTCTTCTGCCATCTGCGGTGTTGCCGCCTCAATCGTATTTAGCTGGAGTTCTTCTCGCGTCATCGGAAATTATTCATCATCGGTTTCGACAATCGCTTCGCGCAAAGCCTCAAGTTCCG
Source organism: Pyrinomonadaceae bacterium (assembly GCA_035575965.1). Taxonomy (GTDB): domain Bacteria; phylum Acidobacteriota; class Blastocatellia; order Pyrinomonadales; family Pyrinomonadaceae. Next base: position 1,644 of record DATLXD010000265.1, read on the forward strand.
GCAAAACCAGCAAATCTTTTGTTCGTCCGGCGGCGCGTTTGGCATTTATCAAACCTTCGAGCGTCAAAACGCGCACCTTGCATTCATAAAGCGTCGTTAAAGTTGATTCTTTTCTAACTGCTTCGTAATCGCCTATTCCGGCAACTTCACCGAGCAAATCAATATCGCCGATTGTCGTTTTAAGCGTAAAGTTCATTCCATTTTGTAAAGTTCTTTCGTCCCAAACAAAAGGCAGATTTTCAGGAAAATCGCGCAGACGCGGATTGAAAGGAGCAAACGCCGAAACTATTTTTTTCTGATTTTCCGTCGTTCGGAGGTAACAAAAATCGAAGTCTGTAGTGATATATCCTGTCGAATGAAATGAAACGGCAAGCCCGCCGACAATTACAAATTCTACTTCGGCTGCTGTCAAAGATTTTATCGCCGGTTCAAATTCGACCACCGTTTTGCTTCCTCCATTCTTTGGCTTGTCGTCTGAATTCTTCCAGACTTTTCATCGCGCTTTGTAAATAATCAACGCGCTCTTGTGGAGTTTTTTTCAGTTGCTCGAAAGTCAAAGTTAAATCAATCCCAAATTCTTGGGCGGCGGCGATTTTACTTCCCGGACGCGGATTTTTAAACAACTCTCCAATTCTTTCCAGTCTTTTCCGGTCGAACTTTTCCATCAGTTTTTCACTCCGACATCCGTAAAAATTTTATCCAGCCACATATTCGATAATTTTTCTTGAATCGAGTTAGCGCGAAGCCTATCGTTTAAATTTTTAAAGTCGACAAAATCGAGATTTTGGTCTTGATTAAAACACGAAAAGACGAAAAATTCTTCGCCCGTGTGCGGGTTGACGTGGCGTTGAAGACATTGGGCGCAGACTTCCTTCATCATACATTGCATCGGTGAATTGATTGAGCCGATTGCCGTATGCTTTTCTTTCAAATACGGTTTCAAAGATGCGTGTCTGGCTTCTTTCACGCCGTTCATCATTCGGTCTGAGCCGATGGCGATAATGCGGTCAACGTCTTTCAAATTCACGTTTTGTTCGCCCAATTTTCCTTCGGCGTAAGCAATCATCGCTTGAACGATGTTGCCGCGAAAATGCGCGTCCTGCGGTCTTTCGGGCTGAATCTCGTCGCCGTAATCGGTCGCCCAGACAATTTTGTCGGTGGCGTTTTCGATTTCTTCGCGCTTGAACAAATCCGCGCCGTTTTTATATCCGGCAAAATAAATAACGTGATTGTTATTTTCACGCATCGCTTTGGCAATCGAAAATAAAACCGCGTTGCCGAGACCGCCGCCAGCCAGCAGAACCGTTTCATTTTCGGGAATCTCCGTCGGCGTTCCCGTCGGACCCATTACTAAACCTTCTTCGCCTTCTTTGAGCAGCGAACAGAGGCGCGACGACGTTCCCATTTCCAGAACAATCATCGAAAGCAAACCTTTTTCTTCGTCAACCCACGCGCCGGTTAAAGCAAGACCTTCCATCATCAAGCGCGTTCCTTCGACGACCGGCGCACTCGTTTCAAAATTTTACAGACGATAA
>DATLXD010000266.1:0-6035 GCA_035575965.1 Pyrinomonadaceae bacterium
CAGTGGGAGCCGATTCTTAAAGATAAAGGCGTGGAGATTACATATTCGCCTTTTGAAACCGAGGAATTGCATCGCGTTCTCTACGAAAACGGACAGACTTTGAAAAAAGCGAAAACCGTTTTGCAGAATATGAACAATCGCCGCGTCGAGATGCGGTCGGTGCGAAATTTCGACCTCGTTTACGTGTTTCGTGAAGCGGCGATTTTCGGTCCGGCGTTGTTTGAAAAAAAGGTTGCGCGTTCCGGCGTGCCGATGATTTTCGATTTTGATGACGCTGTTTTTGTGGCTTATAAAAGCCCTTCAAACGGTTATTTGAGCCATCTTAAATTTCCGAAAAAAACCGGCGCGATTTGCCGTCATTCCGACTGGGTAATGGCTGGAAACGATTATCTGGCGGATTACGCTAGGCAATTCAATTCAAATGTAACAATTGTGCCAACGACGATTGACACGGAAAAATACCAGCCGAAAACTGAATACGCGAAAGACAAATTGGTCATTGGCTGGAGCGGAAGCTACAGCACGGCGCAATATCTCGACACGGTTGCCGGTGTTTTTCAGGATTTAGCCAAAGAGAGAGATTTTGTTTTCAAGGTTATCGGCGCACCAAAATACGACTTGGATAAAGTTAACGTGAATTCGATTGGGTGGCAATCGGCGACGGAAGTCGAAGATTTGTCAGAGATGGACATCGGAATTATGCCGATGCCCGACGATTTGTGGAGTCAAGGCAAATGCGGGCTGAAAGCTCTGCAATATATGGCACTCGGCATCCCGACAATTTGTTCGCCAATCGGTGTCAACGCAAAAATTATTCAGGACGGCGCGAACGGATTTCTCGCCGCCGATAAAGACGAATGGATTGAAAAATTAAAAAGGCTTCTTGATTCGGTTGGACTTCGCCGAAAACTCGGACAAGCCGGGCGTAAAACCGTTGAGCAGGAATACTCAGCGAAAGTCATTGCGCCGAAAGTTTTAGATATATTCAACTCGGTTGTGAAGAAGGAAAAATACCGCACGGCAAATCAAAAAGTTTAAAGGACACACAAAAATTACATTAAAAAGATAAATTTAAGGTATATAAGTAAAGTTTTATCCGATTTAATATTTAAGTAAGCATTAATTAAGGGAAATTTTTTAGAATGAACATATTAGTTACCGGCGGTGCCGGATTTATCGGGTCTCATCTGGTTGATGGACTCGTCGAGCGCGGGCATCGCGTAAGAATTTTGGACTCCTTAGTTGGACAGGTTCACGGTGACGCTGTTCCTGAATTCCTGAACAAAGAAGCTGAATTTATCAAAGCTGACGTTTGTGATGCGGACGTGGTGGCGAAAGCACTCGAAGGAATCGAAGTCGTCTATCACGAAGCGGCGGAAGTCGGTGTCGGGCAATCGATGTATGAAATCGTCCGCTACGTGAAAGCCAATGATTTGGGGACAGCGGTTTTGCTGGAGGAAATAATAAAGCGTCCGGCTCAATTCAAAAAATTAGTCGTCGCTTCCTCGATGTCAATTTACGGCGAAGGCGCGTATTCGTGCGATTCCTGCGGCGAAACCGTTTATCCGCAACTGCGCGGCAACGAGCAGCTTGACGCGCACGAATGGGAGCTGAAATGCGAAGATTGCGACTCGACACTGAAACCGGTTGGAACAAGCGAAATCAAACCGCTTTTCCCGACTTCGGTTTACGCGGTTTCAAAGCAAGACCAGGAACAATACTGCATCTGCGTCGGACGCGCCTACAAAATTCCGACCGTCGCGCTGCGTTATTTTAATGTTTACGGCACGCGCCAGGCATTGTCGAATCCATACACGGGCGTGTGCGCGATTTTTTCGGCGCGGCTTTTGAATAATCAAAGCCCCGTAATTTTTGAAGATGGCGGACAAACGCGCGACTTCGTTCACGTCAGCGACATTGTGCAGGCGAATCTTTTGGCGCTCGAAAGCGACAAAGCGAACTATCAGGCAATAAACATCGGTACGGGTCGTCCGATTTCGGTCAAGGAAATCGCGCAGATGCTGGCAAAAGGACTCGGCAAAGACATCGAACCGGAGATTGTCGGAAAATACCGCGAAGGCGACATTCGGCATTGCATTTCCGATATTGCCAAAGCTAAAAAATTACTTGGTTATGAGCCGAAAGTGAATTTGGAAGAAGGATTGTTCGGTCTGCTCGATTGGGTGAAAAATCAAAATGCCGACGACCACGTAGCGGCGGCGACGGAAGAATTAGCAATGCGCCAGTTGGTTAAATAATTGAATTGGTAAGCTGAAGGAGTTGATATGGTTGCACAGGAAGTTCAAAAAAAAGAAGCGATTCAAACGCAGTCTGACCGCGCCGACCAATTTGCGGAAAGCTATGAAGTTTTGACGGCGGAAGCATATGAAGACTGCTTTAAATACAGTCGTCATCGGCTCCATAAATTGCTGGAAGAATATCTGCCGCAAGACGGCGCGGGCTTGCGCCTGCTCGACGCAGGTTGCGGAACGGGACATCATATGGCGGATTTGCGAAAGCGCGGTTACGAAGTCGCGGGCGTTGACGCTTCAAAGGAAATGCTCGAACACGCGCGGGCGAACAATCCCGATTCGGTCGTTCTCGAAGCCGACGTTGACGAAATTCCTTTGCCTGATGCGAGTTTCGACATCGTTTTGTCAATCGAAGTTTTGCGGCATTTACCGCGTTCAGCCAAGTCGATTTCCGAAATGTCGCGCCTGCTCAAACCCGGCGGTTTTTGTCTGGTGACGGCAACTCCTTTGCTGAATTTGAATGCTTACGCTTTGATAAACAAGATAGCGCACAGTGTTAAAGTCGGCGACCTTGCCCAGCACAAACAGTCTTTTCACACTTCCGCCCGCCTGCGAAAAGAGTTTTCCGAAGCCGGATTTTCTTCGGTTGATATTCACGGAGTTTATATCGGACCGGTGAATTGGGTCGGCAGAATTTTTCCCAAAGGATTATCGGCGGCACTGAAAAAATGGGAATCGGTTGACGAGAAATTGGCGGACAAATCCGTGCTGCGCGAATTGTCGAATATGTTTCTCGTCAAAGCCGTCAAATAATTGAGGTCTCGATGACTAATAAAAAAGAATCCAAACTCGAAAAAGGGATTTTTACAATCAGTCTGGATTTCGAGCTTATCTGGGGAACTGTCGATTTGTTTGGAGTCGAGGCTTTTCGTGAAGCCTGCGAATTAGAAAGACGCGAAGTCGTTGACCGTCTGCTCGAACTTTTTAACGAATTTGAAATTCCGGCGACGTGGTGTACGGTCGGGCATCTTTTTTTGGACAAGTGTGAGGCGAGCGAGAGCAAAAAACACGCCGGTGTCGTCCGACCGCAGCACGCCTGGCACGAAGCGGATTGGTTCACGCACGACCCGTGCAGCAGCGAGGAAAGCGACCCTCTGTTTTACGGAAAAAGTTTAGTCGAAAAGATTAAAAACAATCCGGTCAAGCAGGAAATAGGAAGTCATTCGTTTTCGCACATTATTTTCGGCGACAAAGGCTGTTCGAGCGAAAGTGCGAGAACCGACATTGCCGAATGCGTCAAAGCGGCGGAAAAATTTGATGTCAAACTGAATTCATTTGCTTTTCCGCGCGACCAGGTCGGGCATCTCGACGTTTTGAAGGAATACGGATTTACCAATTACCGCGGCGCAATCCCGAAATGGTATGAACACGGCGAAAACCGTAGTATCGTTAAAAGATTGGCGCATCTTTGGGATGTCGTTACAGCTGCGACTCCACCGACGGTTTTGCCGGAATACGAAGAAAATGGTTTGCTGAACATTCCGGGTTCGATGATATTTTTTCCGATGCATGGCTTGCGCCGCCATATTCCGATGTCTCTGCGAGTAAAGCGAGCGCGAAAAGGCTTGGATGTTGCCGCGAAAGAAAAACGCATTTTTCATTTGTGGTTTCACCCGACGAATATGGCTTTTGAGATTGATCAAATGTTCGACGGATTGCGGGCGATTCTCAAATATGCTGCCGAACTTCGAGACAAAGGCTTGCTTGAAACGCTTTCAATGTCGGAGATAGCAGAATTGGATTTTCAAAGATAAGAATAAAATTTCAAAAGGTGAATTGATAAAAAAGCTAATACGAAGTTATTTATTGAAACGAAATTATTTAAATGTATATTTTAGGTCTGACAACATTAGGCGATTCAGCCGCGACTTTGATAAAAGACGGTGAAATCGTCGCGGCGGTCGAAGAAGAACGCTTTTCGCGCAAAAAACATCAAAGCGGTTTTCCGTTTCTCTCGGTGCAGCATTGTTTGGACGAAGCCGGAATCACCATCGCCGATGTCGAACACATCGGTCTTTACTGGAAGCCCTGGGTTTTGCGACACAAAGCAATGCAAGCCTTTAAATCCGCGCTGATTTCCCCGAAAATGTTTCGGGCGCGAGCCGACCGCGGCATCGGCGGCGTGGGCGAAAGCTATCTGGGAATGTTCAAATATCCCGCAGTTATTCGTGAAAAATTCGGCAAAAGCGATTTTAAATTTCATTACCTCGACCATCATCAGACGCACGCTGCAAGCGCGTTTTTCGTTTCGCCGTTTGAAACGGCGGCGATTTTGACTTGGGACGGGACGGGCGAAGATACGACGACGATGTTTTGTCAGGGCAAAGCGAACAAAATTAAAGTCCTGAAACGCATCAAGCTGCCGCATTCGCTCGGACAATTTTACTCAGCCGTAACAAATTTCATCGGTTTCGATATGTTCGGTGGCGACGAGTGGAAAGTAATGGGACTCGCAGCTTACGGGAAACCCGAATACTATGACTTTTTCTCGACAAAAGTTCTGACAACCAACGGGAAAGGCGATTTTCATTATGACATCAAGATTCTCGACCATCATATGGCGAAGCATTACGAGTTTCCCGAAGGAATTATTAAAGAACTCGGCGAGCCGCGCAAAAAAGGCGAAGAATTGACCGAACATCATTGGAACATTGCTTCGAGCGCACAGCGCGTTTTGGAAGACACGGCGATTCATCTTGTCAAACAAATTAAGGAAATGACGGGCGAAGAAAATTTGTGTATGGCTGGCGGTGTTGCTTTTAACTCGGTGATGAACGGGAGAATTTTTCACGAAACGCCGTTCAAAAATTTTTATGTGCAGCCGGCGGCGGGCGACGCAGGCTGCAGCTTGGGCGCGGCTTTGATGATTTGGCATCAGACGCTCGGCAATCCGCGCAAGTTTGTGATGAATCATTCATATTGGGGACCGAAATTTTCCAATGAAGAATGTCAAAAGGCACTCGACGAAGCCGGTTTAAAGTATGAAACTCTACCCGACGAAGTGCTGCTTCCGAAATTGGCGAAGATGATTTCCGAAGGCGCGATTATCGGTTGGTTTAACGGCAGAATGGAATGGGGTCCGCGTGCTTTGGGCAGCAGGAGTTTTGTTGCAGACCCGCGTGACGCTAATCTGCGCGAAGCTCTCAATCACAAAGTTAAGCTGCGCGAATGGTTTCGTCCGCTTGCGCCTTCGATGCTCGAAGAAAACGGCAAGGAAGTTTTCGGCAAAGAACATCACGACCCGTTTATGATTACGGTTATCGAAGTTGCCGAAGATTACAAATCGAAAATTCCGGCGGTCGTCCACGTTGACGGCACGGCGCGTCCGCAGATGGTCAGCAAAAAAACCAATCCGCGTTACTGGAATTTGATAAACGAATTTAAGAAAATAACCGGCATACCGATGCTGCTCAACACATCTTTTAATGTTCAAGAGCCGATTGTCTGCTCGCCGCAAGACGCGATAAAGACATTTAAGAACGCCAATTTCGACGCGCTGGTTTTGGAAAATAATCTGGTATTGCGAAACAGTTTGTAAAGCCCATAATTTTTGTAAACAGGAAGAAACTTTTTACCTATACGGCAAATGAAATTGCCGCTTTGATTTCTTAAAGGCTGGTTATGAAATACGGAATGCTCATTTTCTTGGTAACCTTTTTCGCACTGGTTATCCAGTCGCCTTTTCTTTTTCACGAGAAACCGGATGAGCTGATGTTTATTCCG
>DATLXD010000267.1:0-2795 GCA_035575965.1 Pyrinomonadaceae bacterium
TTTGCGCTGATACAGAAATTGACGAAACTGACAAAATAAACAACACGCTTAAAAAAAGTTTCTTCATAATTTTCTCCTTTTATTTTCGTTTTTCGCAAATTCAAAAACTTTTAAGCATTATCGGGTAATTTTCAGGAGAAATTTGTTCCCCTCGCTCGCGCAGGCGATCCATTTTATTGCGCTGTCAAGCTGACTTTTACGGGATAATATTTCCGTTCGGTAGATAACCCCGGAAACATCGCCAACTTGCAAAAATTAATTTCTCAAACTTTTTTGATTATGGCAAAGACACCCTTCCGTTAGCAAGTAATTTTTATAGTTCGATTGCCACGCGGTGCGCGGCGCAAATTAATCGCTGGGAAAAAAGCCGCGCTTACAACCGAATCACTGAGTAACAGCGCTTTGTTATTGTTCGCATGATAAACGAATTAATTGCGTGCCGCGTGCCAATTATTTACAATCAGTGCTTTAACAATTCAGGTAAAACAACGTAAAATTACTACTAAAGTCTTTTCAGCAAAATTTTATTCATCTGGAGAAGTTACAGAACAATGAAAATCGGATTACCGAAAGAAATTAAAGATAACGAGTATCGCGTCGGATTAACGCCTGCGGGCGTTCGCGCCTTTACTGATGCGGGACACGATGTATTTGTCGAAAAATCGGCGGGCGAAGGCTCGGGCTTCGGCAACGAATCGTATGAAAAAGCGGGCGCGAAATTGCTTGAAACGGCAGACGACGTTTGGGGCGAAGGCGATATGATTGTCAAAGTCAAAGAGCCGATTGCGCCAGAGTATCCGCGAATGCGCGAAAACCAATTGCTTTTCACCTATCTGCATCTCGCGCCCGAACCGGAATTGACCAAGCAGTTGATGGAGCGCAAAGTTTCGGGCGTGGCTTATGAAACGATTACCGACGCGCGTGGAACTTTGCCGCTCCTTACGCCGATGTCGGAAGTCGCGGGCAGAATGAGCGTGCAGGTCGGCGCAACTTATCTGGAAAAAATGAACGGCGGACGCGGTATTTTATTAGGCGGCGTTCCGGGCGTAACCGCCGGACGAGTAGTAGTTATCGGCGGCGGCGTGGTCGGCACGGAAGCGGCGAAAATGGCAATCGGTTTGGGTGCGCACGTTACGATTATTGACCGAAATCTTGACCGCTTGCGCCAACTCGACGACATCTTTTTGTCGAAGGTGCAAACGCTTGCGTCATCGCGCTATGCGATTGAAGAAGCGATTTCACACGCGGATTTAGTCATCGGCGCGGTGTTAGTCGTCGGTGCTGCCGCGCCGAAGTTGGTAACGCGCGAAATGCTCAAACTTATTCCGAAAGGCGCGGTTCTGGTTGACGTAGCGGTTGACCAGGGCGGTTGTTTTGAAACGACGCACGCAACGACGCACTCGAACCCGACTTATTACGAAGAAGGCGTTCTTCATTACTGCGTAGCAAATATGCCGGGCGCAGTTCCGCGCACTTCGACGTTTGCGCTGACAAATGCGACTCTGCCTTACGCGCTTGATTTAGCAAACAAGGGTTTTGAACGGGCGATTCGTGAAGATAAAGGCTTACTCGAAGGCGTGAACACTTTCGGCGGAAAGCTGACTTACGAAGCAGTCGCCGCGTCGCAAAATCTGAAATATACGCCGCTCGATTCGATGATTGACGGCATCGCGGCAAAAGCGAGTAATTAGTGGTAAGTTTTTTTGCTTACATTTACTACTTACCACTAAAATTTATGTCCGCGAGAATAAAAATTCTAACTATAATTTACATTTTTATTCTCGCGGGCATCGTTGTTTTAGCCGACGTTCGGCAGACGCAGTATCTTTTCACGTTTATCAGAAGGTTGCCGCTCGGCGATAAAATCGGGCATTTCTGCTTGATGGGAATGTTTTCGCTACTCGTCAATGTGGCTTTGAATGCGAGAACCTTTCAATTTTGGAAATTGCATTATCTGTTCGGCAGTTTGATTGTTCTGGCGGTTGTAACTGCTGAAGAATTTTCGCAAATTTTTATTCGCGGCAGAACCTTCGACGCGGGTGATTTGGTTTTCGATTTCGCGGGAATTTTTATTTTCGGCGAGACGGCACGTTTTATTTGTCGGAAGATTGCCACAGATTAGAATTTTTACCGAAAAGCTCCACAATTTATCAATAGTGGTTGTTGATGCTTTGCAAAATTTGTTAATTTACTTAATTTATCAAATAACCATAATAAAAATTAGTTTAAGGGAGTTTTCGGCTTTCTGTCGATGAAAATTCGTCCAATAGTAAGTTTGGTTAGTTTCGCTGAAAAGCGAAAAAAGACCTGTTTGAAAGAACCGGCAAAAAGAAAAGCATCCCATAATTTGAGATGCTTTTTCTTTATGGTTCGAGTTATTTTCTATCCTTAAATTGCTCGAAGAGTTTTGTGTGGCGGCTGGTCAAAGGAAGCATTCTTCCGCCGATAAAGAGGTATTTTATATTTGTGCGCGGCTCTAAAATATCGCCATCGGCGACGACGATGTTGGCAATTTTGCCCGTTTCGATTGAGCCGAGCCGGTCGCTGATGCCTAAAATTTGCGCCGGATAAAGCGTAACGGCTTTTAAGGCTTCATCTTTCGGCAAACCGTAAGCTGCAGCCAATCCCGCGTGATATGGCAAATCGCGTATTTCCGGTCCGTCATTTCCGCTCGAAACGGCAAATCGAACGCCGGCTTTTTGTAATTTTGCGGGTGCTTCAAACAAATAATCGTAAGCATCATCGTCGCGCACAGGCAAATTATAGATGTTTGTATAAATTACAGCGATATTGTT
>DATLXD010000268.1:0-4267 GCA_035575965.1 Pyrinomonadaceae bacterium
AAAATACAGGGAGGAAAAAATGTCAGTAGCGAAAAATATTGAAATTTCGTCAACCTCGAACACGAGTTTTGAGGATGCCATCAAAAAAGGAATCGAACGCGCGACGCAATCGGTGAAAAATGTGCGCGGCGCGTGGATTAAGGAACAAGAAGTTAAAATAGAAAATAACAGTGTTTCGGAATATCAGGTAACGATGATTTTAACTTTTGTTTTAGACGGCGAAGACATTGAAAATCGCTCAAATATGCAGTAATTCGATGAAATTTAAGAGAATCGTTTCTCTTATAATTCTACGAGTCGGTAAATGATGAATGTTTATAAACATTCATCATTTTTCTTTTGGCGCGTTATAGCCTTTTCTGGTTCTGATATTGAGATTCGGACGCGCGACTTTTATTTCAATCGCCCGCCACTTGCCGTCTTTTTTTGTGTTTGAAGGTTGGTAACCAAGCGTATATTGCGTGCTGAGTTCTTCGACGATATTTTTAAATGCCTTACGCATTGCCGCTCCGCCCGGCGTCGGGATAAAAACACCGCCGCTTTTTTCGGCAAAATTTTTGAGTGCGCTTTGATTTTGCATTCTGTCTTTGCCGCCCGTATCTACTGTGGACATATCAATCGTATAAATCGTTGTGTTTGAAGCAAGCGCGGCTTTTAGAACTTTGTCTGCGGAGCGTCCGCTTTTATTGTCCGCGCCGTCGGAGAGAACGATTATCGCTTTTCGCTTTTCGGGACGTTTTGCGAGTTCCTGGACGCCTTTAAAGACGGCATCGTTCAAAGCTGTGTAGCCATCGGCTTTTAAATCAAAAATTCGCTCGGTAATATCGCGGCTGTCTGAAAAATCCTGAACGAGCGATACTTTCGTGTCAAAATTGTAAATCGCCGTTACGTCATCGGGGCGCAGACCGTCGAGAAAATTTATCGCGGCGGAACGCGCCATACTCATTCGCGCTTCCATACTGCCGGATGTATCAATTAAGATGACGGCGGCAAACGGAGTTTCTTCCGCCTCGAAGAAATCAATTTTCTGTTCTGCTCCGTCTTCAAAAACTTTGAATTGAGTTTGCTTTAATCCTGAAGCCGGAAGCCCTTTCACGTCCTTAATAGTTGTGTTTAGAACCACCAGCGTAGATTCGACTTTGATAATATCGTCATCTTGGGCAAAGACGGCAGAGAAAAAACTAAATAAAATGAGAGATGAGAAATGGAAAATGAAAATCAAATTTTTTACGCCGGATTTGATTCTTGCCATTTTTCGTTCTCGCCGCCGATTTTTCATTTAATCTAATTTTTACTAAAACGAATAAACTTGACGACTTTTAAGAACGCATTTGAGCTTTGAATAGCGATAACCGAAACGCTGTAACGGGTAGTTTTCTTTAATTCTTTAACTAATTTGCCGGTGCTGGCTTGCAGAGTTTTGAAAGCATCGCGCATCGAAGAAGGCTTTTCATCGTCGTCCGGCTCGTCGCCGTCATTCGCGCCGAGTTCACGGCGAATTTTCTTGGCGAGTTTTTCCAGACGGTCTAACTTTTTTTGGTCTTCCGCCGAGAGTTTATTGGATTCGGCAAAAGTTTTTTCCAGAGATTCGCTGAGTTTGACGGCTTCTTCTCCGTTTTGGAGCAGTTCCTCGTAATCCTTTTTTTCGCGCTCGATACGACTTTTGGCAAGCGATTCCTTAATGCCTTTGGGATAATCCTCTTTATCATTCGACTTACCGCTCGCGCTGCCGGCATCGGGCGCACCAATTTGCGCATTGACGCAGACGACCGTCAGAAACAGTAATACCGCAACAAAAATTAGACGTGAAAATTTGAACAACATTTCCTTAAATACCGAACAAAACTTATTGATTTGAATCCTGAGGCGCATCGACCGCCGTTCCCGTTATCATTTCCACTAATTTGGCGAGAAATTCATCTTCCGCCGCGCCCGAACTTTGCAAAGTCGTCCATTCCGAAACCAAACCGTTTTCAGACCTGCCCTCGACTTTCGCTGTTACGGAAACATTATTTTGAATGCCATCAATTGATTGGATTTCAACGATTAAGCTGTAACGACCGCGTGTCCAAGATGTGTCGGAACTTGGCAAAACTGCATAACGGTTAAGTTCATTGCGCGTGATAACTGCGCCTTTTACAAAAATGAACGGCTGTGTAACGACGATTCCTTCTTTCATCCTCGAAGCCGATTCGTCAACAATCAATTTATTGTTCTTTAAGATATCAATGACATTTTCAATCAAAACATCACGGCGCGAATTCATTTTGTAAGGGTTGGCAAGTCTTTCCCGGACTTTGGTTTTGTCTTTGCCCCAACTAATGGAACGTCCGTTCGGCTCAGTATTACCGCTTTGCCCGGTAGTTTTATTACCTTCCTGCTTTATTCTATTTGTCTGCGTGTCAATCCCTTTTTGAGCAAAAGCGGCGACTGAAAAAAAGATGACGGTGGAAACCAGATAAAATAATCTCTTCATATAATTTTGTTGATAAACCGATTTTACAATCTTTAATATAGCGCAGAATTTATTGAAACCAAAAGTTTGATGTTTATAAAAATTCAATAGTTGCAGCGACTAATTTTACAAATCTCGGCTTGTAGTTCCCGACTTTGGACTTTGGACTTCTGACTTTTGACTTTGTTGCCTTTCCCAAAGAAGAAGATGTTTCAAAAATGCGTGATGCGCGGCAAAACGAGCGATGCAAAAGCCTGCCAAGCCGTCGAGAAATCCTAATTTTAAGACGTATGTTTGTAAGAATGCCGTCAACCCGGCGATGAAAATTTTTAGAATCGAAGTTCTTTTGCCGTGTGTGAACATTTGCTCGGCGGCGAGCGGCGCGTATCTGTTCGCAATCATCTGGTTATGATAAGCCGCATCAGGAATACTGTAATGCAAAATGTCGCCGCTGAGTTTCGCAACTCGCGCATTTTCCTGCATCTGCACCGATTCGTGAACCAAGACATCTTTCCATTTTCCCTTCTGACGATTGAAGAATCGCAACTGCCAATCGGGATACCAACCGCCGTGCCAAATCCAACGATTCATATAAAAGGTCAAACGTGGAATTTTATAACCTGCTGCCAATCTACTTTCAGGTTGATTTTTGAGCCTTAAAATCTCGCCTTTTAATTGTTCGGAAACACGCTCATCCGCATCGAGACTGAAAATCCAATCGTGCGCCGCCATTTCAACCGCAAATTGTTTTTGTTTGGAGAATCCTTCCCATTTGCTTATCAAGACTTTCGCGTTTAATGATTCGGCAACTGTTCTCGTTGCGTCCTCACTCTCAGAATCAATGACCAAAATTTCATCAGCCCAAGCAACTGATTTTATGGCATTAGCAATATTTTCTTTTTCGTTAAATGCGATGATGACGGCAGAAATTTTCACGCCGCTATTCTCTCAAACTTCGAGTAAAACATAAAGAGTCAGGAATCCAACAGTTAAAGTGAAATGTGAAGAAGTCAGAAATCAAGTGCCAGAACTCAAAAAGTGAAATGTAAGTTTTTTATTTTCAGTTTTATTTTTGCTACTTACTTCATTGTTTCTAATTTCTGATTTCTATTTATCATTCATCGGGGAATCAACCTCAATGTTGTTCAGCCGAAAAGTTGTCGAAGTCGAACGCTGCAAATCGGAGAGTGATTTGTTGTAATCGGTTTCCGAACGAATCTCGGCGTTGCGGGCATTGGTGAGGGCGTTTTCGCGCTGGAAAAGCAGAAAAGTCGTCGAGCGTCCGACTTCAAAAAGTTTGCGCTCGCCTTCGAGTTGAATTTCAGCGTTTTCACGCGCTCGACGCGAGGTTAAAACTCTCATTCGCGCAGTCTCAACTGCTTGCACGGCGTTGCGAACTTCAGCGACAACAATTTGTTCCTGTGAACGCATTTGCGCGTCAGTTTGCTGGTCTTGAATTCTCGCACCTGCCAGATTTGCTTTTGCCGTTCGGTTTCTGAAAGGGAATTGAATGGTTACACCGACCGAATAATTCGGTGAGTCCGAGCGAAAGAGATTTCCCAGAGATTGAAATGTTCCGCCATTTAAATAATTCGGCAAACCGATTACAGGAATCGGTAGATTTCTAATTTGTGATAAAGGCGGATTGATTGCCGCTCTTGTTTCATTTATGGCTTGCAACAAAACTGCATCATTCCCTGTGAATTGAGAAACGGTTGTTCCATCAGCAATGTTCTGACCGGACAAAGCCAAACCGCCGAGCGAAAACGATGAAACCAAATCAATGCGCGGCTTTGTCTGATTTTTGAAATA
>DATLXD010000269.1:0-21870 GCA_035575965.1 Pyrinomonadaceae bacterium
GGCGTAACGACGGGAATTTCCGCCGCCGACCGCGCTCATACGATTTTGACCGCCGTCAATCCCGCGTCGAAACCGGCGGATTTGGCGCGCCCTGGTCATATCTTTCCTTTAAGAGCAAAACGCGGCGGCGTGCTGGTGCGCGTCGGGCAAACCGAAGCCAGCGTTGACATTGCGCGAATCGCGGGTTGTTATCCGGCGGGCGTGGTTTGCGAAATTATGAATGAGGACGGCACGATGTCGCGTCTTCCCGAATTAGAAAAATTTGCAACAAAACATAATTTGAAAATTATTTCCGTAGCTGATTTAGTGCGCTACCGGATTCAAAAGGAAACACTAGTGCGGCGCGTCGTCGAAACCGATTTGCCAACCGAGTCTGGGACTTTTCGCGCGTATGTTTATGAAAATATAATGAACGGCGAAACGCACGTCGCGCTGACAATGGGCGATTTTTCGCAAGCAACCGAACCTGCGCTGGTACGCGTCCAAACCGAGAACATCACGTTTGCCATGTTCGGCTCAAAACTAGGCGAAGCGGCGCACGCAATTCAAACTTCGCTAAAAAAAATCTCCCAAAACGGTCAAGGTGTGATACTTTATTTGCGGCAACACGAGCATAACCTCGATTTGATACATCAACTTCAGACTTACGCCGTGATGCAGGAAAAAAATCTCGATTTTCAAGCGGCGCGGCGCGAGACAAGCTACGGCAGCTTCCGCGATTACGGCATCGGAGCGCAGATTTTGAAAGATTTAGGCGTGAAAAAAATTCGGCTTTTGACAAATCATCCGCCGAAAGTCAACGCGATTGAAGCATTTGATTTAGAAATTGTCGAAACCGTTCCGTTATAAAGCGATAAAATAATAAACTATATTTTGGTCGCATTGAGTTTTTAGAAATGCCCGAAGAAAACGATAATCAAACCGAAAAAATTCAAGAAACCAGCGAAAACGAAACGCCAAACGTAACGGAAGAAACTCCGTCCGAAGCGCAGCGCAGGCAATTTTTCACGCGCCGCAATGCGGTCATCGCTTTTGGCTTGGCGGCGATTCTAATCGTTTTGCTCGCTTCCTTGACTTTCGTAACTTATCGCTACGGCTACGCTGACAATTACGTTAAGCAGCAGTTCGTTGCAAAAATGGCGGAAATCGGCGTCGTTTTTGACGCGGACGTTTTTCGTCTGACTGTTAATCCTTTACAACTGGAACTCAAAAACGCGACTTTCAACGATAAACTGACGGGTGAAAAACTTTTCAGAATCGGCGAAGCGCGTCTCGGTTTGACCGTCAAAGACCTTTACTCTTGGCAATTAAGCCGCGACATCTCGATTGACACGACCGATTTGAACGACGTTGAAGCGTGGGTGAAATTTGACGAAAACGGCAACTCGAATTTTTCTAATCTAAAACTCATCGAAGACCAAGCCGGCTCGCGTGTTAATTTCAATTACTCTTCGGTTAAAGCCTCAATCAAAAACGGACTCATCCATTTCGGCGACGCGCAGCACAAAATCAACGCCGACGCGAAAAACGTCCAGCTTTTTCTCGAACCGACCGATTACACAGTTCCCGACGAAGAAAAGCGTTATAAATTCGATTTTACTTCTACGGATTCAAACGTCGTCTATGACGAAAACCCCATTGAGCCGATTGATATTCGCGCAAATGGAATTGTGGACAACCTTGGCGCGGAAATTTCCTCTTTAAAACTCACGTCGCCGCTCGGTGAATCGAGTTTGAGCGGAACGCTGACTGATTGGGCATCGCTGAAATACAATTTAAATATAGATTCGACCGTTGATTTGACGCAGACTTCAAATCTTTTGCCGATTGGAACGCCGCTGCGCGGTGTCGGAAATTTCAGTGGAACGGTTACGGGCGAAGGCACGAAATATCTAATCAAGGGCGAAATAAAATCGGATGCGCTTGCGGCATCGAATATTCGTCTGAAAGCCTTGCAGCTAAATGCGACGGTTGACGGCGACGGCGCGATGTATAACGCCAACGGCAAAGCGGTTGCCGAAATGCTCACGTTTGAAGATTTCCAGATTGATTTTCCGCAAATCGTCGGCAACGTGCGCGGCACGGGAACGGATTTTCGCTGGTTCGGCGAACTGCAGGCGGCGGCGGCAAAATCGCCTCTCGGAACAATCGCCGGACTTTTTATCTCCGACGCGGTTGCCGAATATAAAGACAGCCAGCTTGAAGCGACTCTGGGTAATGTGCGAACCAGAACTTTTAGTTCAGCCGATGCCGACATTCAAGGTTTGCAGGCGAATAATGTAAAAATCAATTCCGCCGACGGCATAACCGATGTTTCCGTTCCGAATCTTCGCGCCGGTGTTTTCAAAGCCGAAGGCGCAACGATTAGAGGCGTTAACGCCGGAAGCGTCAAACTCAGGAATCGCGGTGACCAAACCGATGTTAACGCGGGAAATTTGCGGGCAGATTCAATCGAAACCGCCGATGCAAAACTCAGAGGCGTCAATGCAAACAATATAAAATTAAGAAATAGAGGAAATAGAACCGACGTTGACGCGGGAAATCTGCGTGCCGCGAGCGTCGAAACAAAAGACGCGCGTTTGCGAAACTTAAATGTTGGCGGCGTCGCGCTTTCGCAGCAAAATAATTCGACAAACATAACCGCAAGAAATGTGCAGGCGGACGGACTTGACGCAAGCGGCGCAAAAGTCGGCGGGTTAAATGCTTCAGGCGTCAACGTGCAGATTACCGGAAACGAAACGCAGGTTTATTCAAACAATCTGAAAGTTGCAAAAGTCCAAACCGACGCGGCGATTTTGGGAAGTCTAAACGTCGCGGGCGTGCGTCTGACGATTCGGCAAGGCAGAATCGAAGCCAAATCCGGCGACATCAATGCCGGAAATGTCGCGCTGACCAAATCCGTGTTGCCTGACGGCGGAAATCTCGAAAATGTCAAAATTTACAAACCCGTTTTTGTGCTTGAACCGTCGGGACGCTATCGTGCGAGCGCGGATATGAGTTTGGGCGGCGGCGTTTTAGGCAGCGTGCGGCTCGGCTCGGCTCGCGCTTCAGTCGTTGCGGAAAATAATCAAATCGCGCTTAACAATTTAACCGCCGATGTAATGGACGGCAACATCAACGGCGATGCGGTGCTTGCATTAAACAAACGCAATCGCTCGCGTGTTGACGCTGATTTTGCGAATCTTGATTTGTCGAAACTGCTCGCTTTGCAAGGCGGAAAAGTCGTGCCGATTGAAGGCAAAACGACCGGCAAAGTTAATCTGACCTTTGCCGGAACGGATTTCAAAACGGCGAGTGGAACATTGACCGCCGATTTTGCGGCAAATGCTGGAACTGCGGAACGCGGGCTTGTTCCGGTAAACGGAAGACTCGGGCTGACTGCGACCAACGGACTTTTCGATGTTGATTTTGCCAATCTCAACACGGAAAAAAGCGCGGTGAACGCAACCGGAAGATTTGATTTGAGCGGAGAAAACTCAAACCTAAATCTCGCGCTCAACTCGACCGACGCGAGCGAAATCGAACGAATCGTCAGAGTTTTGAACGTCGCGCCCGAAATCGTCGCTCAACTCGATTCTTACCGTGCGCAGTTTGCGGGTAATCTCAACCTTAACGGCAATGTAACGGGAAATCTTACAGACCCGACATTTAACGGACGCGCTTCGATTGGTTCTTTGATTTTGCGCGAGAGAAATCTCGGTTCGGTTGCCACCAACATCACTGTTTCGCCTGACGGTTTTGAACTGCGCGACGGCGTTTTACAGGAACGCGACGGCGGAAATCTCGCCTTTAACGTCAATATTCCGAGAGCGGGAACGAATAACATTTCCGTCAATGCGAAATTAAATAATGTGAATACCGGAAATTTGCTCGCGGCTTTGCCGATAGATATTCTACCCGCGCAGATTCAGAATTTTCAGGCGCAAACTTCCGGCACGATAAATGTGAGTGGAATTCCCGGAAATTTGCAGGGCGAAGCAAACATCTCTTCGGGCAAAGGCACGGTCAACGGTCAACCTTTCGACGGCTTTGACGCGCAAGCGAAATTTCAGGGAAATCTCGTCAATCTCGAAAAATTTGAAGCGCGTTTCGGCGACGGATTTTTGCGGGCAAACGGAAATTACAATACCGATTCGACCGCTTTTAATTTCGACGTGCAGGGCAAAGATATTGCGCTCGCGCGGGTTCGACCGTTTTTGCCGAGCGGAACTGACCTTTCGGGAATTAACGGAACAATTGATTTAACCGCGAAGGCGACCGGAAGAGGTTCGGATGCAAGAACTTACGACGTAAATTTTAACGGTGTCGGGCGAAACATCGTCGTCAATGATAATGCGCTTGGCGAAGTTACATTTGTCGGCAGAACGGAAAATCAACAATTGAATGCGAATTTAACCGCCAACTTTCAAGGACAGCCGCAGGCGATTACGGCAAGCGTGAATTTTGCCGATGAGAATTTACCGTTTCGAGCGGAAACGACTTTTAACAACACGGAACTTGCGCCGTTTATCGGGCTTTATCCGCCGCCCGGAGATGTAACGGTTGCCGGGCAAGCGACGGGCAGAGTGTTTTTGGAAGGCAACTTGTCAGGCGTTGACGCGACCGGAAAACGCGGATTTACCACCGACAATTTGAGCGGTGCGGCTGAATTCACACGACTTGATTTGCAAATCGGCGACACGCCGCTCGTCGCCGTCGAGCCGGTTTCCGTGCGTTTTAATACGAGAGAAGTCGTCGTGAACAATGCAAAATTTTCCGGCGGCGGCTCGAATATCGTCGTCAGCGGCACGAAGGCTTTGACCGACGACGGTATGAACAATTTAACGGTTGACGGGAAAATCAACCTGCAAATCTTTAATGCGCTTTCAAAAAATACATTTCTCGCGGGACTGGCAAATGTTTCCGTGCGACTGACCGGAGTTAATCGAACTGCTCGCTTAAACGGCGCGGCAGAACTGCAAAACGCGACGGCGGCAACCTTTATCGGTGCGGAACGCTTGTCATTTGACCGTATTAAAGGTCGTATCATTTTCAACTCAAATCAAGTCCAGATTGAAAGTTTAAGTGCATTTTTGGGCGGCGGAAAAATCACGGCTTCCGGCGGCGCGTCGCTTGAAGGCTTAGAGCTGCAAGGTTTCCGGCTTAATGTCAACGGCAGTAATTTTACCGCGCCGCTTCCGCCCGATTTTATCACGACCGGCGATGCCGAAATCGAAATCAGCGGAAGGCGCATCGACGGGCAAATGAATTCTTTAATTGCGGGAAGAATTCTTGCCAGGCGCACCGTTTATAACAAGGATATTGATTTGGCTGACTTTATCAGCCGACGGCGCGAAGGCTCGCTCTCGGAAGGCTCTTCCGGTTCGTCTTCATCATTTTTGGGCGTGCCGAAACTCGATATTCGCATCGAAGGGCGTGACGCGCTCGTTGTCCGCAATAATCTGGCGGATTTGACCGCTTCTGCCGCGTTGCGCATTACGGGCGATGTCGAGTTTCCGCAGATCTCCGGCAGAGTTACGGCGAACAGCGGAACGATTACCTTCCGCAAAGACCGCTACGAAGTGCAGCGTGCGGTTTTGGAATTTCCGCCCAATACAAGCATCGAGCCGTATATCAATTTGCAGGCGACAACCGAAATTAAAGGTTATCAAATTACCGTCAATCTGGTCGGCGAATTGACCAACACCGAATCGCTCAACGCGACGGTGCGTTCGAGTCCGGCGTTGCCGCAAGCCGATGTCGTCTCGCTGATAACGACCGGAAATCTGGCAAATAGCGACACGGGAATTCCGACACTAGCGCAATCGGGAATTAACACGGCGGCGGAAATTTTGACCGACTCGCTGATAAATAATCCGCTTAGTAAAGCGACCGACAAACTTTTCGGTCTGAACCGTTTTGAAATCGACCCGATTATTTCCGGTCAACGCCTTAATCCGTCGGCGCGACTAACCGTCGGCAGGCAAATTAATCGAAACCTTTTGATTACTTATTCAACCAATCTTTCGGAAGACCAGAATCAGGTTTTAGCTCTCGAATATCGCGTTTCAAATCGGCTCTCGTTTGTCGCACAGTATGAACAGCGTTCCTTAAGCAACGTTACCAGAAACAGTAGTAATTTTAGTTTTGAAATTCGTTTGCGAAAGAGATTTTAAGAGAATGGAAAATGGAAAACGGAAAATGGAAAATTTAAGAATTGGTAGCGTTCATTCTTCGTTATCCATTGTTTATTGTTTGTTCTCCGTTTTCCGTTTTCCATTTTCCGTTTCCTGCGTCTTACTACTCGTTGCTTACTGCTCGCTGCTCGCTGTTCACGCCCAAAATAAATACGAAGACCGCCAAATCTCAAACGTCGACATCGTTTTTGAAGGCAAAGACCGTGACGTTTCAGCCGCGCAACAGTTTGAACTTATTGCGCGAAATGCGCTCGGCACAAAGTATTCTACAGTTAAAGTGCGCGATGCAATTCAGGCACTTTATAATACGGAAAAGATTGTTTCCGCTTCGGTTGAGAGGACGGAAGTCGGGCAAAATGGCTTGGATTTGCGATTCATCATCAAACGCAAAGTGCGAGCCGAAAAGGTGAACATTCTCATTGGTGATACGGTCGGCAAATCCGTAACCGAACAGCAGCTTCTTCTGAAATTAAATCTGCTCAATCCGGGAACGGCGATTACTGACCAGACGCTTCGCAACAACGCCGATTTGATTTTGGATTACCTGCGCGAGCGCGGCTATTTCAAGGCGGAAGTTACTTACACGCAGCGCCCGCTTCAAAGTGAAACGCAGGTTACGGTTACTTTTCTGGTAACGCTGAACGCGCAGGCGACGGTTGAAAATTTTAATATTAACATCGCCGGTTTTGACCGGACAAAATTTCCCAAGAAATTAAAACTTCAACCAGGCGAACCGTTTTCCCGTGAACTGCTGACGCAGGATTTGGAAAAAATTCGCGCCGCGCTGCGCGAAGAAAAATTTCTCGCGCCCGAACTCGAAGAGCCGCGCGTCGTTTATGACGGCGGTAAAAACGCCGTTAACATCGAGCTAAACGGCAAAGTCGGTGCGGTCGTCAATGTTATAATTGATGCGGGGAAAACAAAAGAACTCAGCGATAAAACGCAGACCAAACTTTTAACCGTCAGGCGCGAAGGAACGCTTGATTTTGCGGCAATTATCGAAGGCTCGCGGCGGCTGAGAAATTATTATCAGGAACAAGGCTACTTTTTCGCCGATGTGCGAGCGGTCTGTTCGGTCACGCCTGAATTTAAGGAAGAAGAAGCCAGCGTGACGACCAATGAAACGGACGTTTTATGCTCAGCTCTGAGCGGTGCGGAATTGAGCGACCGTGTGGTCGACGTTAAATATCAAGCCGACCTTCGCCGTCGTTTGCGGCTCGTTGATATACGGCTCGAAGGTACCGACCAATTTGCAATTGACGAAGTTAAAAGCGTTCTAAAATCACAGGAAAAAAGTATACTCGGCATCATTCCTTTCTTTGGTTACGGGCGCGGTTACACGAGTACCGAAACCTTGGAACAAGACCGTTTGACGATTAAATCTCTGTTGCGCGAACTCGGCTATCGCAATAATGAAGTGGCGGTCAGGCAAGGCGTTTCGCCGAACGGCGAAGATTTAATTATTACGTTTACCGTTACCGAAGGCATTCCGACGCGCATCGCCGGTGTTGAAATTGCGGGCAATAAAGCACTTTCGACCGCAACTTTAGAAGCAAAACTGCCGAGCCTCGCCGGAAAAAACTTTTCGCGTGCGCGTGCGCGAAACGGTGTCAAAGAGCTTTCTCAATTTTACTCTCAGGAAGGCTATTATGATGCGAAGGTAAGTTATTCACTCATCGAGCTAACCGAGGACAAAAACGCCGCCGAAGAGCAAGTAAAAGTTGTTTATAATATCGAAAATGAAGGCAAGAAAGTTTTCATCAACCGCATTCTAATCAACGGCAACGATGCAACCAAGCGTGAGGCAATTTTAAAAGCCATCAATCTGCGCGTTGACGATGTTTTGCGCTCGACCGATATTTTCACCAGCGAGCAAAATCTTTATGGAACGGACGCCTTTAACCTCGTCGAAATCAAACCCGAACCGGCGGGCGAAAAACCCGACGGCAGCGGTCGTCTGACAGATATTATCATCAATGTGGAAGAGCAAAAACCGCGACTTATCATCTACGGCGGCGGTTTCTCGACCGACATCGGCGCGAACGGATTTTTCAATATTCGCCACTTCAATTTGTTCGGAAAGCTGCAACAAGGCGGAGCGCAAGTTCGCGTCAGTCGTCTGCAACAGCTCGTGCAGGTTGATTTTATCAATCCGCGCTTTATGCCCGATGGTAAAAACCGGTTTGCGCCTTTGACTGTTTCTGCGTCGTATCAGCAAGATTCGACCGTGACCAGATTTTTCCGGACAACTTTTGACAAGGGAACTTCCGGTATCGTCCAGAGGATTGACGAAAACGGCAATCCGATTGACGAGTTCGGACGCAAAACCGGCAGCCCGACTATTAACCGTCTAACCGTCTCGGCGGAAACCAGCCGCACCATCAGCACGAAAAACCGCAGCATTTTGTTTTTTCGCTACCGGTTTCAAGATGTTCGATTATTTAAAATTAGCAGTCTTTTGATTCGTGATTTGCTATTGCCGGATGCACGAGTGCGAACTTCTGGTTTCGGCGCAAATTTCGTGTTTGACACCAGAGAAAACTGCAACATCAAATACACGATTCTGGATATTATCGCCAAAGGTGATGCGGGTGAGCCTTGCCGCTATAATCCAGGCGACCCGACGCGCGGAACTTACATCACGGCTGAGTATAATGTCTCCGTGCCAACGCTGGGCGCAAATATCGGTTTTCAAAAATTTCAAGGCTCATACAACACTTATTATACTTTCCCGCGTCTTAAAAACACGACGCTCGCCGGACGCGCCGTTCTCGGTCTGGGAAGCGTTTTCTCCAGAAATCAAGGTTTTTCGTCGTCACAGTTTCCCGATTTGGAAGGATTGCTTCCGATTAGCGAAAGATTTTTCGCGGGCGGCTCGACGACCTTGAGAGGATTTGAATTTGAAACCGCGGGACCGCGCGTTGCTATTGCTCCGCAGGGAACTTTTCGCAATCAAAAAGGCGAAATTGTGACGATAAATCCTTTTACCGTTCCGTTCGGCGGTAATGCTTTAGCGATTGTCAATTTAGAAGCGCGTGTGCCTTTAACAGATTCTGTTCGTGTCGTTCCGTTCTATGACGGCGGCAACGTTTTTCGGCGCGTCGGCGATATTTTTAAACCGCCTGCCGTTGACCCGAATGATGTTTTTCGCAGCAATCTGCGAGCCGTCTGGACGCACACGGTCGGTCTCGGTCTTCGTCTGAAAGCTCCGGTCGGTGGTGAATTCGGCGTTGATTATGGGTATTTACTCAATCCGCCGCAGTTTTTGATTCCGCAGGTAAATGCCCCGAATACTGTTTTTAGATTAAAACAGGGACAATTGCATTTCCGTTTTTCGCAGGCATTTTAGACGATTCGTTTTTACTTGACAGTAGATAAAACAACGTGGCTTTCATTCAACTCAACGATAAAATTGGTTTCGACGAATTCCTGAATCGGTTCTGCCGTCAAGTCAGTTTCTCCCGGTGCAACGATTTTTAACGATATGAAAGCAGGCGATAAAAGGTCGAGAGTCGAGAGTCGAAAGAAAAGAGAAATATCTTTTCCGCTTCAGGATTTATTCTCTGCTCTTTCGTGTTCTTGCGGGCTGATTCTGCTTTTATGTTTTACCATTTTTGCGCAAGATTCCAGCGACGTAATCCGCGTGAATACTGAGTTAATTTCCTTTGAAGTTGTCGTTACGGATAGAAACGGCAAGCCCGTGCGCGGACTCGATGCTAAGGATTTTAAGGTTTTTGAAGACGACGTTGAGCGTCCGATTGAGTTTTTTGAACCGGTTAAAAAAGCCGATGACGGTCGTCCGCTTTCGGTAGTTTTCGCGCTCGATGTTTCGGGAAGCGTAACCGCTGCCGAACTGGTCGAACTTCGCAATGCGCTGCAAATTTTTGTTGGGCGGCTTGCCGATTATAATTCTTATTTTGCCGTAATGACTTTCGGAATGCAGGTCAAAACTTTGCAGTCTTTCACAAATCGTCCTGACAAACTAGAAAAAACATTTAATAAGCTTTTTCGTGAACAGGAAGGGCTTTCGACGCACGCTTACGATGCGGTCGACGATGCAGTGCGTCTTCTGAAGAAAAAATCGCCCGCGGCGGTTAATCGAAAACCCCCGAAACGCGCCGTCGTTTTAATCACGGACGGCTTTCCAGTCGGCGATACTGTTACACCGCGCACAGTGATTGAACGGGCAAATGACGCGGAAACAACTGTCTATTCGATACTTCTACCTTCGTTTTCGCGTCTACAACCGGGTAAAAAACCGCTTCTCACACCGCTCGAAGCAAGCGGTCTGCTTGAAAAAACAGGCGGACGCGCGTTTTACGCCACAGAAAAAAGTTTTGAGTTGCTTTTCAAGTCGCTAGCCGAAGAAATTACCGCTTCCTATGTTGTCGCGTTTTATCCGAAAACGGAAAATCGTCAGGACGGAAAATTTCATCTGGTTCGGATTGAAACTCCGAAGAATTTTCAAATCAAACAAAACCGTGCCGGATACGAAATTAAATGAAGGATGAAACTTGGGGGATGAAATAATAGAAATTAAATTTTATTTCTTAAATCATATCTTTCACCCCTCATCCTCTCTTCTAATACACGAATTCGTCGCCTTCATCCGCGTCGAAATCGTCGGTATCAGCTTCGGCGTAGACGTCCAATTCAATCGGGTCGAGTCCAACAATTTCTAAATCTGTGCCGCATTCGTCACAGGAAACAATGTCGCCTTGTTCGGAATCGGCATCTACAAAAACGTCTTCGCTGCATTCGGGACAAGCTGTCGTTGGCATTTGATTTTCTCCAAAAGACTTTTATAAATTTTATTGCGTTCACTTAATAACGAAGTGGAAATATGTATATTATTGTCAATCTAACTTTTTGAGAATCTTTTAGCAAGAGGGTTTTGCAAAAAAATTTGACGGTCAAAGTTACTCTTTATTAAGATTTAAATCCCTGCGAACATTAGTTATTAGTTATGAAATTTCCTTTTAATTTAGCTGAAAACAAAAAGTTCGATGTTGTCGGCTTCGGCACAAACGCGGTTGATTTTTTAATCCAAGTTCCCATATATCCGCCGTTTAATTCAAAAATCGAGCTTTCCGATTATATCCAATTGGCGGGCGGTGAAGCGGCGACCACAATGGTCGGAATCTCACGTCTCGGTTTGAAAGCCGCTTACGTCGGGCGTTTCGGCGCGGACAGAGAAGGCGATTTCGGTTTGCAAACCTTGCTTGACGAAAAGGTTGACGTGACATTCGCCGAAAAAATTTCGGGCGCGAAAACCCAGATTGCCTTTATCGTGATTGACGAACGCAGCGGTGAGCGCACGGTTATCTGGCACAGAGATAAATTGCTTGCTTACAACGAGATGGACGCGCCCGTAAAAACCGCCGTGCTTGGAAAAGTTTTGCATTTTACGCCGCACGACACGCGGGCTTGTCTGCAAATGGTGCGCCGCGCAAAAGCCGAAAACATAATTGTTTCCGTTGACATTGATAATGTTTTTGAAGGCATAAATGAACTTTTGCCGCAGGTTGACGTTTTGATTTGTTCGGCTGAATTCCCCGAAAAAATTGTCGGCATAAAAGACAAAAAAGAATCTCTGCGTAAAATAAAAGCGCGTTACGGCTGCGCGGTTGTCGGAATGACTTTGGGTGCGAACGGTTCGCTCGTGCTGTGCGAAAACGAATGTGTTGAAACAAACGGTTTTCGAGTTCCGAACGGCTGCAAAGACACAACCGGCGCGGGCGATGCGTTTCGCGCCGGGTTTTTATACGGCTTGCTGACAGGCGAATCGGTTGAAATTGCCGCGCAAATGGCAAATGCCGTCGCCGCGCTCAAATGCCGCGAACTCGGAGCGAGAACGGCTTTGCCGACCAGCCCTGAATTGCTGGACTTTTTGTCGGTGACGAAGCGGTTGTAGAAATCTAAACGGAAAGTTTTTGAAAAACGTCCGAATTCTTCTCGGTCAGACTTCGCTTAAAACAATAATCTCGGCACGGCTTTTCGCGTCGTCGAGAAATTTTTCAATGTCGCTGCCGACTTTTTGTTCGACTAAATTTTGGTTGATTCGCCCGCGCATCTCGTCGAGCGTCGGCATCAGCAGTCCGGGGTTTTTTCGACGAAATTCCGGCACGAAAACTTCGCGGTAATACTTTGCTTCGTCTTCGGACGTGATAACGGCAAACGAGCGAAAGCGAAAGTCCAGATATTTTTCAATCGCTACACGCTGCGCCATCATTCGCTCAAAATTTTCGTCTTTAATCGAATCGAAACCGACAATCCGCAGGCGATTCTCAAAATCGGCAGTTGACGGAAACAAAGCTAAAACCCGTTTGATTTCGTCGTCTATTTCTTTTTGAGTCGGAGCGGAGCGCGGAACTCTTTCGGCTTCGAGCGCAAATAAACGCTGGTTAATAAGAAGCCGCAAGGCGCGATTTAAATCTTCCGAAGTCGGCGGGCGAAGCGGCGGATTCGGCTGCAAGGCAAGCTGCCAGAGCAAATCCGAATATGTAATAAGTTCGGGAATCCCAATACCGTCGCCGACCGTCGCCACCGTTTTATCAACGAGCGTCTGCGTCTGCGCCTTCGATTGAAAAAAAACAAATATCAATAAGACCAGACCGAAGCTGACCGACAATTTCCCGGAACGAAATTCCCTAAATTTCATATAACCTATTGAACTTTGTCTGAAATTGAAAAGCCAACCGTTAAACCAATCGAGATTCATCATTAAAACCCGTTGATAAAAGACTAAAAATCTTCCTTAATTTCAGGTAAAGTTTAACAACTTCTCATTTCAAAAATCCAACCATCTTCTCAGATGTAAAAAATCAAATAAAGTTTGTCAAATCGCCGAATAAAACTAAAATATTAGCTTTAAAACAGGTAAAAAGCGAAACCGATTCGGTTTCTTTTAGCCGAAGAGATAATAATTCTTCGCGCGAATTGAAGTTTATCACCGCACTCAGTCGAAGTCTCTTTAATTCAGAAATTTAAAATTCGGCAAATAAAAGTTGTCGCCGCAATTTACAATGTAGATATCCTTTATAACCATACACTTTGAAAATCAAAATAAGACAAATGATTTGGCTGGCTGGTTAATTGATGGCTTTTGTGATGAAGATGAGTTTCAGTGAACATAATCAAATTTTCGTGTCCAAACGAAGTCCAAGAGTTTCAATTTTACCCCGATTATCCCTTTTATCCACGAAAAGCAAAAGCAGCACAAATATTGAAGAACAAAGAAGTTCTGATATTGACTGCTTTTGAAGATTTTAAAATGAATGCCCTCGGTAGGATTCGAACCTACAGCCAACAGATTATGAGTCTGCTGCTCTAACCGTTGAGCTACAAGGGCAAAGTTTTAACAGTTTAATTGAAAGTTTTTTTTCAGGCAAATAAAGAACTCAAAAGTAGTCAAATCCATCACAACTAATAATAAAATTACACTTGATAAATTAAATTGCGAAGCAAAAATTAACGCCGACTTTCGTTTATGAAAATCGGCGTTTGCAAATTGTTTCTAACTTTTAGCCAAATTAAATCTTGAAAGAATAATCCGGCTGATATTGTTAATTGCCTAAGCGAATCGAGCGAATCATATCACGAAAAGCGTAATTGTAATTTGAAGATTCGTTTTCCGGCGCGACGGCAATTACGTAGAACAAACTGCCGTTGCGAAGCTGCGTGGTAATGATGTTGACGACTTCGTTTCTGTTTGTCAGAGGCGAGCGTCCTGTTAAAGTTGTCGCGTAAGCGTTCCTGCCGCCGAGCGTAGTTCTGGTGTAGTTCGTGGCTTGTCTCAAGTAATTGTTGCCCTCGCTTTGCAGCAAACCGTTGACGTAATCTTCGGTTGCCTGCTGCAAATTATTGCTTCTGGCTTGTTCCGTGCCAATCATCGCGCCGTGCGTGATGCCTTGTTCCCCATATGCGCCTTCGGGAGCAAACCAGACCGAACTTTGCGTCGGAAATTCGCGCCAGTTGTCAGGCACATTCATTTGAATCCAATTGCCGCCCGAAAATACTCTCATACGCGAGGACGGTAATTGAACGCGGCTTGAATATCTGCCGTTTGCCATCGGATTTTGACCTTGACCTGTTTCTCGATTTGTTCCTCGTCCGTTTTGCTGACTGCGGGCAATCTCTTCCATTGATTGAGCGCGGGGCGAGCGTGAAAGCCGGTTTTGAATGCGCTGAAATTCTCTGGTGTCCTGAGTTGCGTTTCTCGAAACGCGGAGCAGTTCCGCTTCACGATTGATGGTGTTGTAGCGATTGCCCGGATTCGGGTGACTGCTCAAAAATTCAGGTCCGCGACTTCCGCCGCTTTGCTGCTCAATCGTTCTGAACATATTCGCCAAATCGCGCGGGTCGTAACCGGCACTCGCCATAATCTGCGCTCCGAGAATATCGGCTTGTGTTTCATATTCGCGGCTGTATTTTGTAACAATGGCTTGCGCTCCAAGTGCGCCGAGTTGTGCGCCTTGCTGTCCGCCTAAAATAGCCCCGCCCAAAATTAAACCGATTGTTCCGAGTTGGTTTAAAGGCTTACTTTGCTGAGTGGCTTGTGCCGTTCCGTGGCGAAGTGCGACGTGTACTAATTCGTGCGCCATCACGCCCGCCATTTCGCCTTCGGATTTCGCCGCTTCAATCATTCCGCGATTGATATACATCGGTCCGCCCGGAAGCGCGAAAGCATTGATGTCGCGGGCGTTAATGACATTAAAATTATATTGAAACTCAGGATGCTGAAACTGCGAAGGAATCGCATTGACCAATCGGCGACCGACATCTTGAACATAGCGCCTCGTTTCAGAATCGTTCAAAATCGGCATTTGCTGTTCGACTTGCGCCGAAGCCTCGCGCCCGATTCTCACGTCGTCCTGAATCTTATATTTGTTCTTCGGCATGGAAATGCGCGTCTGTCCAAACGCGGCAAGCGGCATAATCATCATCGCCCACGCCAGCATCACTATTGTTATATTTTTGCTCAAATTATATTTTTTCATTTTCTCTCCTCCAAAATATGCCTTGTTTCGTTACAATTTATAATCTCTCCAATCAATTAATAGTGCAAGATATGTGTCAAACACAGAATTAAGATGTGAAATAAGATAATTTAAGTTCGCTGGAAATTTATAACGAACATTATGGAGAACCTTAGTAAATACAAGCAAATAGTAGATTTTTATTGAAATTATTACTTCGATTGAAGAGGAAAGGAAGACTTGCGGGTTTGAAATGTCCGTTTATAAATGTTTTTTAGAATCTTGCACCAAATGGATTATTGATTAGCGAAATGCTCGGTTTTTTCAGTATCTAACAATTTCTCGTTAAAGTTTTCTTTTACCGAAATTGGCTGCAAAACTTCTTTGATTCTGCCGATTAGAGCTATAACATCACTTGTATTTACCTTTCCGGCGTGTTTTTTCTCAACCAAAAATGCCAATGCAAGTTCACTGCTGAGTTCGTCTACCAAATTCATAGTTTTTCCTAAGCTGTTAAAATTGTTGCGCTCAAAATACACTTGTCCCGAAAAAGTAAATTATGATTGTTTTTTCGCGGATATTTAATGTTAGACCAACTATAAAGAAATTGTTAAATCTTCAAATGTTAAATAAATGTTAAATTTCCAGATGGAAAAATTAACTAATGTGCCGTTTGTCGGTATAATCCGCTCTTATCACACTGTCAACCTTTAACTATTATTAAAACTCAAATTGTAGTTGACGATATTATTTTGTTTAAGTTTCTTGGAGAGTTTAATGCTTATAAAAACTATTTTAAGTAAGAAAACTATCGGTATATTTTTGGTCTTTATTGTTGCTTTAGGTTTGGCTTGCAGCGGTCAGCCTGTCGGACAAAATACCAGAGCAACCTCGACAAGCGGCGGAGATATTCGTCTGCAAGGTTCGGGCGCGAGTTTTCCGAAGCCGATTTATGAAAAATGGGTGAACGAATACGGAAAGATTAATCCGAATATCAAAATTGATTATCAATCAACCGGTTCCGGCGCGGGACAAAAAGCGATTATCGCTAAAACGGCGGATTTTGGTGCTTCGGACGACCCGATGTCCGACGAAGATTTAAAAGATACGGGACTTTTGCATATCCCGACCGTGTTGGGTGCGGTTGTTTTGACCTACAATCTACCCGCCTTGAAAGAACCGCTCAAACTTTCCCCCGAAGTGATTTCCGATATTTATCTCGGCAAAATCAAAAAATGGAATGCCGAACAAATCAAAAAGGATAATCCGAATGTAAATCTGCCCGATACGGAAATTTCTCCTGTTTATCGCGCCGATTCCAGCGGAACAACGGCAGTTTTTACTGATTTTCTGTCAAAAACAGTTCCCGAATGGAAGGAAAAAGTCAGTGCAAATAAACAGCCGAGCTGGATAACGGGTGTCGGCGTAGGAGCAAAAGGCAACGACGGTGTAATGGGACAGGTTAAAAACATTCCGAATTCTATCGGTTATGTTGAGATTGCCTTTGCCAAAGCCAATAATTTGCCGACGGCTTTGATTAGAAACAAAGCAGGCGAATTTATCGAAGCGAATTTGGACAATATCGCGGCGGCGGCGGCGGGTTCGGTTGCCGAAATGCCCGAAGATATGCGTGTTCAAATTACTAACGCCGACGGCGAAAATGCTTATCCGATTTCGAGTTACACCTATATTTTGGTTCACAAAGACCAGCCGGATGCGGCAAAAGGTAAAGCGTTGACGGACTTTTTGTGGTGGGCGATTCACGACGGCGAAAAATTCACAAAAGATTTGCATTATGCGTCGCTGCCGGATGAAGTAGTCAAAAAAGCGGAAGCGAAAATCAATTCGATGACCGGCGGCGGAAAACCTCTGCGCCAATAATTGATGGGAGCGCAGACAGGCGTAACTCTGAAATCTAAAATATAAAACGAACTTGGCAAAAACAGGCACTATCGGCGATAAAGTTTTTCGCACCGTTTTATTCATCACTGCCGCAATTATTGTAGTAATTATGGCGGCGATGATTTTTATGATGGTGTGGAATTCTCTGCCGACGATTAAAAGTTTCGGCTTAAATTTCCTCAATGGGCGCGAATGGAAACCCGCTGAAAGTGTGTTCGGCGCACTTCCTTTTATTTACGGAACAATCGTTTCTTCCATTATCGCCCTGATAATTTCCGTGCCGCTTTCGCTTGGTATCGCCATTTTTCTGGTCGAACAAGCACCAAAAAAAATCGCCACGCCAATCGCGTTTATGGTCGAACTTCTGGCGGCGATTCCGTCAGTTGTTTACGGGCTGTGGGGAATTTTTGTTCTCGCGCCGTTTGTGCGCGATTATTTGGGTGTTTTTCTGGAAAAATACTTTGGTTGGCTGCCGCTTTTTCAAGGACGATTGACGGGAATCGGAATGCTGACGGGCGGAATTATTTTGGCTTTGATGATTACGCCGATTATCACGGCGGTTGTCCGCGATATTCTGGAAGTTGTTCCGACACAGCAGCGCGAAGCCGCGCTCGCGCTCGGCGCAACTAAATGGGAAACGACGCAAATTGTTCTCGGCAATGCGGCTTCGGGAATTGCCGGCGCGGTTATTTTGGGTTTGGGACGCGCCCTCGGCGAAACGATGGCGGTTACGATGGTGATTGGAAATTCGCCGCAAATTTCCGCGTCGCTATTTGAACCGGCTTACACAATCGCTTCGGTTCTCGCGGCAAATTTTGCCGAAGCGACCGACGAATTGTATCTGAGCGCCTTAATCGAAATCGGTTTGGTTTTGTTTCTGGTTACTTTTGTGGTTAATGCTTTCGCAAAACTTCTCGTTTCGAGAGTTGGAAAAAGAATACACGCATAATGTCGAACAAAGAATCAATCCATCGCCGAAGAAAACTCGTCAGCAGTTTAATGACGACAATCACCGCCGCGTGTGCGGTTTTTGCGATTGCGGTTTTGCTGATAATTCTTTCATATATTGCTGTTCGCGGACTTTCTTCCATCAGTCTGCAATTTTTGATTGACACGCCGAAACCGGTCGGCGAAGGCGGCGGCATCGGCAACGCGATTCTCGGTTCGGTTTTGATGACTCTGCTGGCTTGCGTTATCGGTTTGCCAATCGGCATCGGCGCGGGCGTTTATCTAGCGGAATTCGGCGAGAATTTGTTCGGAAAAACGGTTCGCTTTTTGGCTGATACGTTAATCGGTGTGCCGTCAATCATCATTGGGATTTTTATTTATACATTGATTGTTTTGCCGATGGGCAGACAATCAGGACTTGCGGGCGGACTTGCGCTGGCGATCATTATGATTCCGATTGTGGCACGGACAACCGAAGAAATGATTCGCCTTGTGCCGAATTCGATGCGCGAAGGTGCGCTTGCGCTCGGCGCACCGCAGTGGCGCGTAACTTGGAATATCGTTTTGCCAGCTGCTTCGACGGGGATTGCGACGGGTGCGATGTTGGCGATTGCACGAATCTCAGGTGAAACCGCGCCGCTGCTTTTCACGGCACTAAACAGCCGTTTTTACAATTACTTTTACGACCAACCGATGGCATCTCTGACCGTGCAGATTTACAATTACGCGACCGGTCCGTTTGATGTCGAACATAAAATGGCGTGGGCGGCAACGCTTATTTTGATAATGCTCATTTTGGCTATTAATATATTAGTTCGGTTTTCGACGCGCAAGCGGTTTTGAATGAGAGCGCGGACATCTCTGTCAGCAAACGTCGCTGAGGCGATATATTATAATTTTAGCTAAACGCAACTTTCAATAAACTTGGTTTTCGCGCTAACGCGCTCAGAGCGGACAGACAGATGTCCGCTCTCCCACTAAAAGATGCAAAGCAAAATCAGCATTTCAAATCTGAATTTCTACTACGGCGAAGAGCAAGCCTTACACGACATCACGCTCGAAATCCCGGAACGCCAAGTCGTCGCGTTTATCGGTCCGTCGGGTTGCGGAAAATCCACGTTTTTGCGGACGCTCAACCGGATGAACGACACAATTCCGATTGCCAAAGCTGACGGAACGGTGTTAATTGACGGCGATGATATTTACGCGCCGAATACTGATGTCGTTGCTTTGCGCCGCAAAGTCGGGATGGTTTTTCAGAAATCGAATCCGTTTCCAAAATCAATTTTTGAAAATGTTGCTTACGGAATTCGCATCAATCGGATGCACGAAGATAAAGCGGATTTAGAGCGACAAGTTGAAAAAGCACTGCGCGATTCGGCACTTTGGGACGAGGTAAAAGACCGCTTGAACACATCGGCTTTCGGGCTTTCGGGCGGCCAGCAACAACGGCTGTGCATTGCGCGCGCGCTTGCCGTTCAGCCTGAAGTTATTTTGATGGACGAACCGGCTTCTGCGCTTGACCCGATTGCAACCCAAAAAATCGAAGAACTCATTGTTGAATTAAAAAAACAATACACAATCGCCATCGTAACGCATAATATGCAGCAAGCGGCGCGTGTTTCCGATAGAACGGCGTTTTTTATGTTGGGCAAATTGGTTGAATACAACGCCACGCAAAAAATGTTCACCAACCCGGACGAAAAATTGACGGAAGATTACATTACAGGCAGATTCGGTTAGAAAGGATGAAGGATGAG
This sequence comes from Pyrinomonadaceae bacterium, assembly GCA_035575965.1. Lineage (GTDB taxonomy): Bacteria > Acidobacteriota > Blastocatellia > Pyrinomonadales > Pyrinomonadaceae. The sequence goes on from DATLXD010000269.1 coordinate 19,765, forward strand.
AAATGAGTAAAAAGCAGAATGATTTATTCATCCTTTATCCCTTAATTTCATCCCTTAATTTCGTCTTTGGAGTGTGGTAAATTAGTAATAAAATGGAACATCGAATTATAGACCAACAACTCGACATTTTGCGCGACAAACTTCTTTTACTCGGCGGCTCGACCGAAAAAGCACTCCAACGCGCAATGCAATCTTTGACGGCACGTGACAGTGATTTAGCCAGACGGGTTTTGCAAGAAGATAAAATTATTAATCAAATGGAACTTGAGATTGACCGTTTGAGCATCGAGATTCTTGCTTTGCAGCAGCCTGCCGCGCACGATTTAAGATTTGTAATTTCGGTGGCGAAAATTACGCCGATTTTGGAACGCATCGCCGACCACGCAGGAAATATTGCTGATGCCGCGATAAAAATTAACGATGAACCACAACTGAAAAATTACATAGATTTATCCACGATGGCGGAGAATGCGGCGGAAATGCTCAGAACTGCGCTTGATGCTTTCACGACGGAAGATGCCGCGCTTTCACGCGAAATTATCAGGCAAGACAAAAAAATTGACGCGAGTTACAAACTCGTTTTCGACGAATTGATTGAGATAATGATAGACAATCCTTCGACTACGGCGAGTGCCGCACACCTTCTTTTTGTCGCCAAACACCTCGAACGTATCGGCGATTATGTCAAAGACATTTGCGAGCTGAATGTTTATTTAAGAGAAGCCGCTTTTATCAAACACAGTCCGAAAATTTAATTTTGTCCGCATTTGAGTAAATAATTTCCTTTCAATAGACAAGCCGTTTTCATTCCGATATATTTAATTTCTTCAATTCCAAACGTAACGGAGATTTTAAGAAATGGCTTTTGGCTTATTGCCGCGGGAAGACGAGTATTTTGTCTTTTTCTCGCAGATAACCGGAAAAATTCAAGAGGCTTCAAATATTCTCGTCGAAATGCTGCACGACAAGCGCGAGAATTTCGAAGCGCACACCAGACGCATCAAAGATGCTGAACACGCCTGCGATGAATTGACGCATCAGGTAACAACCAAACTTAACAAATCGTTTATTACGCCGTTTGACCGCGAAGATATTTTCGCGCTTTCGGTCGCGCTGGACGACGTTTGCGATTACATCGACGCGGGCGCGCGCGCCATCGTGATGTATGACATTCACGAAATCAGCGACCACGCCAAAGGTCTTGCCAAAGTCATTCAAGGTTTAGCGATGGAGATAAATTCGGCTGTTTCGATGCTGAAAAAACCAAACGGAATAAACCTGCACATTGTCGAAATCCACCGGCTTGAAAACGAAGCCGACGACATTTATTTCCGCGCCATCGGTGAACTCTTTCAAAAAGAAACTGACCCGATTCGCCTTATTAAATGGAAGGAGCTTTACGAAATTTTAGAAAATGCAACCGACAGATGCGAAAGCGTCGCCAATATCGTCGAAAGTATAATCTTAAAACACAATTAATTCAGTTAGCAGCTAACAGTGAACAGTCAAAAAACTGGTAACTGATAGCTGATAATTGATAACTGATTTATGGAAGCTGCGACTGCGCTTGTTATTTTTATCATTATTATTGCGCTCGTTTTTGACTATGTAAACGGCTTTCACGATGCGGCAAACTCGATTGCGACAGTGGTTGCCACGCGGGTTTTATCGCCGGGCGTGGCGGTCGCGTGGGCGGCTTTTTTCAACTTTATCGCATTTGTGGTTTTCGGCACCGCCGTCGCCAAAACCATCGGCGGCGATATGGTTAACATCACCGCGATTGCCGAAGACTACCGGCTTTACGTTCTGCTCGCGGGACTTCTCGGCGCGATCGTCTGGAATTTGATTACCTGGTATCTCGGACTTCCGACTTCCAGCTCGCACGCGCTGGTCGGCGGGTACGCGGGTGCTGCGATTGCGGCTTACATCGGCGGTAATGGCTTTGAAGGAGTCAGCAATGTTTTAATCGCCAGCGGCTGGATAAAAACACTGTCATTTATCGTTCTCTCGCCGCTTATCGGAATGTCTCTGGGTTTTGTCATGATGGTTTTGGTTTATTGGATTTTCCAACGGATGAATATCGCCAAGATTGATAAAGGCTTTCGT
>DATLXD010000270.1:0-1669 GCA_035575965.1 Pyrinomonadaceae bacterium
TTCGTCGTCGGGCTTTGCGAAATGGTCAAGACCGATATATTCGTAACCTGCATTCATCAACTTTTCAATTGTCATTTTGAAGATATTCAATCGTTCGTTAGGCGACGGTAATGCTTCGGACGGAATTACGTTTTGATGTTTTTTGAGCCAGGGAACGTGCGCGTAATTGAAGACGGCAATGCGATTCGGCGAAATGTCTATTATTTTTTCAACCGTTTCGGCGAATGAATTTAAGGTTTGATACGGCAAACCGTAAATCAAATCGAGATTGACGCTTTTAAATCCAAGCTGACGCGCCCATTCCACGGTTTGTCTGGTGATTTCTTCGCTTTGAACGCGGTTAATTGCTTCCTGGACTTGCAAATTAAAATCCTGCACGCCGAAGCTCGTCCGGTTAAAACCGATTTCACGAAACGCCTGCATATGTTCAAACGTCAAACCGCGCGGGTCAATTTCGACGCTCGCTTCGATGTCTTCGGCAAAATCGAATTTTGATTTGATAAACGCCCCGATGTCGCGGATTTCTTCGGGAAAAAGATACGAAGGCGTGCCGCCGCCCCAGTGCATTTGCGATACTTTTCTGCGTTCGGAGATAATCGGCGTGATTAAATCAATTTCCTTTTTGAGATATTCGTTGTATTCACGAATCAAGCGGCGGTCGCGTGAAACCATCATATTGCAGCCGCAAAAATAACAGAGCGATTCGCAAAAAGGGAAGTGAAAATAAAGCGAAAGGTCGGATGTGTTTGCTTCGGAATTGGTGTTGAGTATTTCGTTTTTGAAATCTTCCGCCGTAAAGTTAGGCGAAAAAAGCGGCGCGGTTGGATATGAAGTATAACGCGGTCCCGGCTGGTTGAACTTCTTCAAAACATCAATATCAATTTCTTTGAAATTATTCATTTTTACTGCTTTTAATTGTGATATTTGATGCTCAACTTCTTGACGCAGTTGACAAAATACTTGGCGTTTTCGACCGGCGTTTTCGGCAAAATTCCGTGTCCGAGATTAAAAATATGTCCCGAACCATAACCGAATTTCGACAAAACTTTCTCGGTTTCCGCTTCGATTTTTTCCTTCGGCGCAAATAAAACGCACGGGTCAAGATTTCCCTGAACGACTTTTGTTTCGCCGACTTCCGCGCGAACTTCGCCAATATCTCTTGTCCAATCAACGCCCAAAACATCACATTTCAAATCAGCCAATTTTTGCAGCGCATTCACGCCTTTGGCAAAAACAATCACCGGCGCACCGTTTGTTTCCAGATTTTCGCAAATATATTTGATGTAGCGAAGCGAAAATTCTTCAAAATCCCATGGCGACAGAATTCCCGCCCAAGTGTCGAAAATCTGCACCGCGTCGCAGCCCGCACGAATTTTCGCGTTCAAATAATCAACAACCGAATCGGCGAGTTTTTGCAAAAGCTCGTGTGCGGCTTCGGGTTCGTTGTAAATAAAACTTTTGATAACATCGAAACTTTTCGAGCCTTTGCCCTCGACCATATAACACGCCAGCGTCCACGGCGCACCGGAAAAACCGATAAGCGGAACGCGATTATTTAGCTTTTCCTTTGTCAATTTTATCGCTTCCATAACATAGGAAAGTCTTTCGGTTACGCCTTCCGTATTTAGTGAATTTATCTGCTCCGCGCTTCTAATCGGATTGTCAAAAA
>DATLXD010000271.1:0-2190 GCA_035575965.1 Pyrinomonadaceae bacterium
ACGGAATTTCTCGTGCCGTTCTTTCTCGTCAATATCGGAATGCAGCTAAAACTTGATGTATTTCGAGACGGTTCGATAATCTTGCTTGCAATTATCCTAACCGTTGTAGCGGTGGCAACCAAATTGGTCGGATGCGGATTAGGCGCGATGAGTTTGGGCTGGCGACGCGCCGGACAAGTCGGAATGGGAATGACTCCGCGCGGCGAAGTCGGTATTGTCGTCGCCCAAATCGGTTTGAGCCTCGCCGTTATCAACGACGCGCTTTACGGCGTGGTGTTATTTATGGCAGTCGCCACGACAATGATTGCGCCGCCTTTTCTTAAGTGGTTATTTGCGACGGAAGATGCCGCTAAAGACGATATTGATTCGGACGACGCGGGCGGAATTGTCGCGCAAGGCGATTTTTGCAAAATCGGGTAGCCGAAAAGCATGATAAATTTAGCGTAAAAAATGTTGATTGACGAATTTATGCCGGCTCCTGATTTCAATGAAAAGCACGAAACAACTGTTCGCGCTTCCGCCGAGACGGTTTATGCAGCTTTGGGTTCGTTTGATTTTAACGAATCGGCGGTTATTCGCTGGCTGTTTCGACTTCGCGGCTTGACTTCAAAAAACTCGTGCGATGCGACCGCGCAAGTTTTGACTCTGCGTGATATGACGAAATTTGATTTTGTTGTTTTGGGCGAAAAGCCAAACGAAGAAATTCTGCTCGGACTCGTCGGAAAGTTTTGGAAGCCGACCGGAAATTTACAGAAAATAAACGCCCAAGATTTTCTCGCTTTTAATAAACACGGCTACGCGAAAGCCGCCTGGAATTTTGCGCTTGCGGAATCTGCGGCAGAAGAAACTCGTTTGACGACTGAAACGAGAGTTCAATGTTTGGACGACGCGAGTCGTGAAAGTTTCAGTTTTTACTGGACGTTCATCAAACCTTTTAGCGGCTGGATTCGGCAAGAAACGTTAAGGCAGGCGAAACTAAAAGCCGAAGCAATTTTGTGATTGTTCCTGTCCAAAGCATTTTTATCAAAGGCGACAAGCGCGAATTTTTAACAAAAATTGAACTGCGGATTTTAAAACCAGTGTCGGAAATAAATAATGTTGCAGTGGTGACGAAAGACGGGTAAATTGTCTAGCTATGGAAACCGCAAATCACAATCATCATCAAAACCTAAATAAAATTTCGTTCGCGGGCTTGCTTGTCGCGCTCGGCATCGTCTTCGGCGACATCGGCACGTCGCCGCTTTACACTTTTGCGGCAATCGTGGGTGAGCGCGAGATTACCGAAACGCTCGCGCTCGGCGCGTTGTCCGCCGTTTTCTGGACGCTGACGCTGCAAACGACGATTAAATACATCACCATTGTTCTGAGCGCAGATAACAACGGCGAAGGCGGCGTTTTCTCGCTTTACACGCTGATTTACGAGAAAGCGGGCAAATGGATTTTGTATCCGACGATTATCGGCGGCTCGTTTATCCTTGCCGAAGGCATTATCACGCCGCCGATTTCCGTTTCGTCGGCGGTCGAAGGTTTAAGGATTTATTCGCCAAATTTGCCGACCGTGCCGATTGTTATTTTCATTTTGCTTCTTATTTTTTTCGCGCAACAATTCGGAACGCAGATTATCGGAAAATTTTTTGGTCCCGTAATGTTCGTCTGGTTCACGTTTATCGGCGCGATTGGTTTGCTGTCGCTGGCGGCGGATTTTTCGGTTTTGCAGGCGTTAAATCCGATTTGGGTTTATCGCTTTCTGGTCGAATATCCGGGCGGTTTCTGGCTTTTGGGCGCGGTGTTTCTTTGCACGACCGGCGCGGAAGCACTTTATTCGGATATGGGTCACGTCGGGCGCACGAACATTCGTTACAGTTGGATTTACGTCAAAATTTGTTTAATTTTATCATACGCCGGACAGACGGCGTTTTTGATGCATCATCTCGGCTCGAAAATGGAAGGCGCGACTCCGTTTTATTCGATTGTGCCGCGAGCGATTTTGCCGCTTGCCATCGCCATCGCCACCGCCGCCGCGATTATCGCTAGTCAAGCGTTAATTTCCGGCGCGTTCACTTTAATCGGCGAAGCGATTCGGCTGCACTTTTGGTATCGGCAGAAAATAGTTTATCCGACCGATTTTAAAGGTCAGCTTTATATTCCGCAGGTCAATTGGTTGCTGTTTGCAGGTTGCGTTGTCGTCGT
>DATLXD010000272.1:0-3292 GCA_035575965.1 Pyrinomonadaceae bacterium
ACACGAAACGTCTAAAAAATTTGCTTTGCCGTCAAGAATAACTTCCGCAATCGCTCTGCCCGAAGCAGGCGAGTGCATTACGCCGTGTCCGCTAAAGCCGCAGCAAAAATACAAGTTTTCAACCGCGCAGCCGCCGATAATTGCGTGATGGTCGGGCGTGTTTTCGTAAAGTCCGGCGCGGCATTTTTCTCTGACAACTTCGGTTTCAGCTAAAAACGGCGCGCGATGTTTTGCTTTTTGATAAACTTTGCGGATAAAAGATTCGTCAAAATTCGTATCGAAATTCGGCTTTTCGTCGGCGTCCGGGTAAGCAAACAAAACTTCATTTCGAGAATCTTTGGCGGGGCGAAAATGAAAACCGTTCGACAAATCGACGACCATCGGCAGATTTTCCTGCAAGTCAATTGCGCTTTTCGCCCAAACGATTTGGCGTTTCAAAGGCTCAATGGGTAAATCAATTCCCGCCGTATTCGCCAAACTTTTCGCCCACGCGCCCGCGCAAATGACGACTTTTTCACATTCGATTTTTCCGCGATTAGTTTCAACCGCTTTTACTTTTCTGTCGGTAGTTTCGATTGATAAAACATTTGTTTGGGTTAAAATTTTCGCGCCGTTTTCCAATGCTTTTTTTGTAAAACCTTCCAACACGCCGAGCGGATTAATAAAGCCATCGCTTCCGCAAAAACTTCCGCCGGTAATATCTTGCGTATATAAGCCTTGGACAATTTCGGCGATGGCTGTTGTGTCAACGATTTCGACTTGCCTTAGTCCAAGTGATTTTTGTTTTTCGACGCTTCGCTTCAAAAAGTCGAACTGTTTATCATCGGTGGCAACAAACAAATAACCGCGTGGCTCGTAGCCGCAATCAAAATCCCAATTTCTAAAAAATTCAATCGAATAAAGCGACATCCTGACGTTTATTTCAGTTTCAAACTGAGCGCGAACTCCACCCGTCGCTTTTCCGGTCGAACCGTTTCCCTGCACGTTCTCACGTTCCAAAATCAAGACATCTTTCGCGCCGCGCATCGTCAAATGATAAGCGACGCCCGCACCAACTACGCCGCCGCCGATGATAATGATTTCTGTTTTTTTCATTATTCCGAGTCAACACCCGCCGCTTTCATCACAAAATTCGGCGTCTTCGGCTCGTCAGGCAAAACATTTTCCCTGCCTTTTGCCAAAGCCCAGCGATGGAGCCACGAAATTCCCGCGCGTTTATTAAAAGTGTCCGGCAGTTTGTAAGATTCATCCTTCAACGCCTCTTCCAAGGTTATAAATTTGTAGCCGCGCTTTCCGAGCATTTCCGCAATGTCGTCAAAATAATCGGAATTGATGAAATGCGCGTGTAGAAGCAAAATTTGTTTGATTTCGCGGTCGAATAATTTCAATGATTGCCGTTCCCAGTAATCCATCTTGCTTTCGAGATACGGCACGTATGCTGCGCCGATTTTCCGCATTAAATTCTTGTCCTTTTTGTCAAAAGCATTGTCGTAAGCGCGGGCAAAAATCCAATCGGCATTATCAATCGTAACCGGCGCAATCGTGTAGCCGTTTCCAAACAAAAACTCGTTCAATCCGTCTTTGATTTCCGAATTCAAACCCGTTTGCAAATACGGATGGCGAAAAAAGCGCAGAGTTTTACCTTTCGCCCGCATCAATTTTTTCGTGATGATTTCGCCGCGCAAAATGTCGTTTTGGTAATCTTTGAGTTCGATATTGTTCAGACTTCGATGCGAAAATGTATGATTGCCGAGTTCCAAATCCGCATCGAGCCAACTGCGAAGCAAATCAATTTGCGTTTCATTCGGTTTGTCGCTTGCATAAAGTTTATTTTCGTTGACGAAACCGACGGCTGGAACTTTCGCTTTCGTGATGTGAGCGAGCAGATTTTTGGTAATTTCCCGTCGCGTCTTTAAATCTCCGCGCGTTGAAACGACGGGCAAATCGTCAATTGTAACGGCTATGAATCTCGACGTTTTGGTCTGCGCTTGTGCAGAAATTACAAAACAAAACGCGAAGAATAACAAAGCGATTAAATTAAATTTCATAAAACTATTTTGCAAAAACCTGCGAAAAATCCGCGAAGCCTTTAAACTCGAGCGCGTTTCCGCTCGGGTCAAGAAAAAACATTGTCGCCTGCTCGCCGACTTCGCCTTGGAAACGAATTTTCGGTTCGATAATAAATTTGACATCGCTGTTTTTTAATCGCTCGGCAAGATTTTTGAATTTGTCCATCGGCAAAACAATGCCGAAATGCGGCACGGGAACATGGTCGGTATCAACTTCGTTTCTGTGCTTTACGCCCGCGTTTTCCGGCGCGAGATGCGCGACAATCTGATGCCCAAATAAATCAAAATCAATCCAAGCGTCAGAGCTTCTGCCTTCGGCGCAGCCTAAAACTCCGCCGTAAAATTCCCGCGCTGCTTCCAAATCGTTGACGGGAAATGCCAGGTGAAATAAGTTTTTCATAATTGAATAAATTCTAACGGATTCTCAAATATTTTGAAAATTTGTCGAAAAAGAATTGTCCGGCAGTAGTTAAATTTTTTGAATTTATTTAAAACAATAGAGCGACAAGATTCAACCTTCTTGCCGCTCACTCTACTAAAACTTATTTTATTTTCGCTTACTGCCAATTTTGCGGCGGAGGCGGCGGGCTGAACATATTTTGCTGTTGTGCGCCGCCTAAATAAAATCGCTTTCCTTCTTCGCCGAACAAAAACCACAATCCATAAATGCCCAAAGCCGTTCCGAGCGGAATGCTCGGCAAAGCAAGAATGCTGGCGACAATACCCCAGGTTCTTGCTCCGGCTTTTTCTTTCAATAATTTGTAACCCGCATTGAGGCTTATTCCGGCGAAAATCAGAATAAACGGCGCAATCACAAATGCCAGAATCACAAAAATCGTTCCCATCATTTGTTCTTCGGGTTTTTGCGCGTTTGACCTAAAGGCAAGCCCCAATCCGCCGTAAATCAAGGCAAAAAAGAATCCGCCGAATGCCTGCAAGCCACCCTGTATAAGATAAAAAATGCCCAGAAGTTTTCCGTGGTCTTTTGCCGTCATTGCTTTTCCTCCAAAAAGAATTTGCGATTAGCGTAATCGAATAATAATTCAAATTACGCTAATCGCAAATAAAAAGTTTCTGGAATCAATTACAAATGACGGAAAGATTTTCTTCAATTCGTAATTCGTAATTAACTTTAGTCTCTTTCGACAGCCATCGCTACAGAATTTCCGCCGCCCAAGCACAACGCGGCAACGCCTTTTTTCGCGCCTCGACGTTTCATTTCA
>DATLXD010000273.1:0-8427 GCA_035575965.1 Pyrinomonadaceae bacterium
AATGTAATGTTTATGACGACGGCGAATGTTCTGGACACGATTCAGCCGCCTCTGCGCGACCGAATGGAGATAATTTTTCTTTCGGGTTATACGGAAGAAGAAAAGCTCGAAATTGCAAGGCGCCATCTGCTTCCGAAACAAATTGACGAAAACGGACTCGAAAAAAACGATATAAAATTCGAGCGCGGCGCGCTTGCAAAAATTATCGGCGAATACACGCAGGAAGCAGGACTTCGCCAACTTGAAAGGGAAATCGGAAAAGTTTGCCGCAAAGTCGCCAGAAAAAAAGCCGAACTCGAAGACGAATTTGGAGCGGCAAAAATAACCGCCCAAAACATCAAGGATTATTTGCGTTCGCCAAAGATTTTCCCCGAAGAAGCCTTGAAAAAAGACGAAATCGGCATTGTTACCGGACTTGCTTGGACAGCCGTCGGCGGCGATATTTTATTTATCGAAGCTCTCAAAACCAAAGGCAAAGGCAAATTAACCTTGACCGGACAACTTGGTGAAGTGATGCAGGAATCGGCGCAAGCCGCATTTTCTTTTGCCAAGGCGAGGGCGAGCGAACTCGGTATTGACGAAGACGCTTTTGAAAAATACGATATTCACGTTCACCTGCCCGAAGGCGCGATTCCAAAGGACGGACCTTCAGCAGGAATTACGATGGCGACGGCGATTGTTTCGGTTTTATCGCAGCGCGCCGTGCGAAAAGATTTTGCGATGACGGGCGAAATCACCTTGAGAGGCAACGTCCTGCCCGTCGGCGGAGTCAAAGAAAAACTGCTGGCGGCGCGGCGGGCAAAAATAAAGACTGTAATTTTACCTGCACCGAACGAACGTGACTTGGAAGATTTATCTCAGGAAGTTCGGGATGATTTGACATTTATATTCGTGGAGAATGTCCGCGAGGTTTTCCGTCTGGCATTACGGGAGAAAACACCGATTGAAAAATCGAAAACCCACGCGGCAAAACACTTGTCATAAGCGAAATTGATGTAAATCATAAATTTTATCGTAAATTAACATCAAAGCCAGCTTTTATCTACGTTCTATTTGTTGACATCGCACTTTCCGTGTGGTACTTTTGAGTGGTTTTTATTCTAACAATTCAAAACAAGCGGCGATAAAAGCAACTTTTTCGACGGCTTCGGCGTTTAATAATAAATGCCAGCGAAAATTTAGGTCGTTTTACCGATTCGCCCTAAACCTGAAAAGATTTTTAATTTTTTAATAAGGAGTATAGACGAACTTGATTAAATCACGCCTTTTTAAGGTTTTTAATATAATCGCAATTTTATTTTTTGTATCCAATTCATTTATTTTTGGGCAAGTTACCAGTTCGAGAGCGAGCGGAAGAAGCGTTGGGAAGACACGGGAAGTTGCACAGAGCGAAGCGCGTTTCAATCAGATTATCGCCGAGGTCGGCGACCATTTCAAGAAAGGCTTGTTTCATTTGCAGGACAATCGCCGTTCAAATGCCCGTGAGGAGTTTGATAAAACGATTGAAGTTTTTTTGTTATCGAACGTCAATGTTCAGAGCAATCAAAAGCTGCGCGAATGTTACAGCCAACTGACCGAAACGATATACCGGATGGAGTTTCCGTCCGGCAATCAACCGGCAAATATCCGAAGTCTTTCGGCAACGTGCGGTTGGAATATTGACAACGGTTTAGCGGATAAAATTGCTAAAATTGTTCAAACCACTCCAATTATTTCGACGGATAACACCGCTTTGGTCGCTTCCGCTAATAACGGCAATCAAACCAATACGGTCCAAGGATTTACCGAGCAAAAATTTGAAGCGTCGCCTCTGGACGAGTTGGCGAAGCTCGAATTAACCCCGGACGAAAAGCAAATCGAAAACAATCCGGTTGCCGAGCGGCAATATCAATATATTCAATACGCAGTTTCCAATAAATCTCTCGGATTCAGCTTTCAAGTTCATCCGATGATTCAGCAGTTCGTCAATTATTATCAAGGACGCGGACGCGCGACAATGGCAACCGGACTTTATCGTTCGGGAATGTTTATGCGGATGGCTCGCCGCATTTTTAGGGAAGAAGGCATTCCTGAAAACGTCGCGTGGCTCGGACAAGTCGAAAGTGCCTGGAAACCGGCGGCTCTGTCTTGGGCTTCGGCTTCTGGACTCTGGCAATTTATTCCGGGAACCGGTGCGCGTTACGGGCTGCGGCGTACGGCGCAGCTTGACGAGCGCAACAGTTTTGAACAAGCGACGCGGGCTTCCGCCAAATACCTGAAATTTCTTGCTAATCGTTACGGCGGAAACTGGGAGTTGGCAATGGCGGGCTACAATTCGGGCGAAGGCAATGTTGACCGCGCGATTCGCCGCGCCGGTGTGGCCAATTTCTGGGTCGCTTATCCGTATCTGCCGAAGGAAACCCGCGATTATGTGCCGAATATTTTGGCGACGATTTTGATTGCCAATAATCCGAATCAATACGGTTTCGGTCACATTCGTCCCGCGCAACCGCTGCTGTATGATCAGATTCGCGTTCCGCCTTCGACAAATTTGAGTCTATTGGCGCAGGCATCAGATACGAGCGTCGAGTATTTACGTTATCTTAATCCTCACCTTCGCTCGAATGTATCGCCGCCTGAACCTTATATTATTAATGTTCCGCCCGGAAAGGCGAATGAAGTCGTTGCGGTGTTCAGAAAACTTCCTGCCGCCAGCCGAAATATGGCGAGCGTAACGAAAACGGCGGCAGGCGAAACCTGGCAAAACATTGCAAACCGCACGGGCGTCAGCGTCGAACAACTGCAAGCGGCAAACGCCGGGGCGGTTGTTCCGAGAGGAAAAGTCGTTATCCCAAACGGTAATGGCGTGAGACGGACGAGTTACACGCGCCCGACGACGCAAGTCAAACTGCCGCAAATCGGCGGAGTGCGAACCGTCAAGGCGCAAAATGGCGATACGGTGGCGAAGGTCGCCCAGAGATACGGTGCTTCGCCGGTCGAAGTCGCAAAGTTTAACGGCTTGCTTATCACCTCGCCTTTACCCGCCGGACGCGAAATCAAAATTCCGTAACGATAACGGATTTGGGTTTTTAGCTTTAACGTAATAAAAACAGCTTAGATATTTTATATATTTAAGCTGTTTTTATTTTTGGGTCAATAAGAAATAAACTTTTCTAATTTAACGGTACCTTCACAGGTTGGAGATTTTCATTGAAAAATTTTACTACTTTTCCCCAAGCATCCTTCGCGGCTTCCTCGTTATAAACTTCCGGTCGCGTGTTGTTAAAGAATGCGTGGTCGGCTTCGTATTTTACCGATTCAATAGGTAAAGTGTTGTCTTTTGCAATTCTTTCAAGTTCGGCAACTTTTGCAGGATTTATCCATTTGTCTTTTGTTCCCGAAATAAATAACACCGGCGTTTTCAAACCTTTCAAAGTCATTTCGTCGGGAATGTCGCCGTAAAACGGCGCGGAAGCGTGCAAGCCTTCCAGATGGCAGACCGCTTGCAGCGCATAAGTTCCGCCCATACAAAAACCAGTGATGCCGAAGCGTGAAATTTCATACTTCCTTTGTGCTTCGACCACGACATCTTTTATCGTATCCAAACCGTCTTCGAGTTCAAGCGCGTTCATCAACTTTGACGCTTCGTCGGGATTTACCGCAACTTTGCCTCGATAAAGGTCGGGCGCAATGGCAATGAAACCCGCATCTGTGTAGCGTCCCGCGATGTCTTTGATGTGGTCGTTCAAACCCCAATATTCATGAATTATAATAACGGCTTGGCTCGCCGCGGCATCGGTTTCTTTTGGCATTACGACATAAGCGGTCGTCTCGCCTCTGGCGGTATTAAATTTTATTGTTTCAGTTTTCATAAGTTAAAAGTTCTCCAAAATTTATCAAGAAATTAAATGTAATTTTGATTATAAACAAATTTTTGCCTGACAAAGAAACCGAAGTCGGCAAATGTCGTCTTGCGAAAGGCACAAATTAAAGTTTAATAGAGTTCTGCGAGCAAATGTAGTAGTCTATTGTCAAAATTACGCGGAAGAAATTAACGCTTGCTCTAACCCAATCCAAAACAAAAGGGCGAATCTAAAAAATGAGTGAAGAAAATAAAAAACTGGCTGAAGACAATTTTGAAAGGGAATTGCGAACCGATTTGGACGACGAAACACCGGACGCGCCGAAAGGCTTGGCGCTTCATACGAAAATTTTAATCGGTTTGCTCGTCGGTGTAATCGGTGGAATTCTGGTCAATCGCTTGGTCGGCGGCGACAACGCAAACCTCGTCTGGTTTATCAAAAATTTTACCGAGCCAATCGGACAACTGTTTCTAAATTTACTTTTGATGATTGTCGTGCCGCTTGTGCTTTCGTCACTGATTGTCGGCGTGGCGGGCATCGGCGACGTTCGCAAATTAGGGCGCATCGGCTTAAAATCCTTCGGTTATTGTCTGGTGATTTCGGCAATTTCGGTTGTTATCGGTTTGGCACTCGCCAACACTATACGTCCGGGCGAGCGTATCAATCCTGAAATTGCCGAGCAAATGAAAACACAGTTTGGCGGCGATGCGACCAAGCGTGTCGAAGCGCAGCAAAAAGACCAAGCCGGCAACACCGATTCGGCTTTGATGCAGGTCGTCAAAACGATTGTGCCGAAAAATATCTTTAATTCCATCGCGGGCGAAAACCCGAACATGCTTCACTTGATGTTTTTCGCCTTGATTATCGGCGTGGCGATAACTCTTTTGCCTGAAACGATTGCATCGCCGTTTGTGCGCGGAATGGGCGCGTTGTTCGAAATAACTTCAAAAATTATCGAAATTATTATGAAGTTTGCGCCGTATGCCGTCGCGTGTCTGATTTTTACGAATATGGCGCGGTTCGGGATTGACCTTTTGGGCGCGCTGGGCTGGTTTGTGGCGACGGTTTTGATTGGGCTTTCAATCCAAATGTTCGGCGTTTATTCGTTGTCGGTCTGGCTGTTGTCAAAAATAAATCCGCTCGATTTTTTCCGCCGCGTCCGCACGGTCATCGTCACGGCGTTTTCGACATCTTCTTCAAACGCGACTTTGCCGACGGCTCTGAAAGTTTCCGAAGAAAACCTGGGCGTTCCGCCGCACATCAACAGCTTTGTGCTGACGGTCGGCGCAACCGCAAATCAAAACGGGACAGCACTTTATGAAGGCATTACGGTTTTATTTCTGGCGCAACTGGCGGGTGTTGATTTAAGTGCCGGACAGCAACTGATGGTCGTTTATCTGGCAATCCTCGGCGGCATCGGAACAGCCGGCGTTCCGAGTGGCTCGATTCCGTTTATCATCGGAATTTTAGCGATGATTGGAGTCAATCCCGCGCTGATTGCGATTATCCTCGGTGTTGACCGCATCTTGGATATGTGCCGCACGACGCTGAACGTCGTCGGCGATTTGACGGCGGCGACTTTTGTGGCGCGTTCGGAAGGCTTTGAACTTTTACAGACACCCAAAACCAAAATAGTTTAAAATGTTTTCGAGGTGAATTTATGATGAATTTTCAACCACAACCGATGCGTTTGCGTTTTACCGTTGACGAGTATTACCGGATGATTGAACTCGGAATGTTAAAAGATTACGAGAAAGCTGAAATCATCGAAGGAGAATTGATACAAAAAATGCCAATAGGAAATCGTCACGCAGCTTGCATTGAGAAACTGAATGAAATTCTGCGCGATGAATTGGGTAAATCAATTAGCTTGCGTAGTCAGCAACCAATCAAATTTAACGACTTTAACGAACCTGAGCCTGATTTGGCAATTCTAAAAAGGCGCGAAGACTTTTATGCTCAAGCTAAACCAACTCCAAAAGATGTTTTAATACTGATTGAAGTCTCGGATTCAACCTTAAAATATGACCGCGACGTAAAACTTGCGCTCTACGCCGAAGCCGAAATTCCCGAAGTTTGGATTGTCAATTTGCCGAACGATATTATCGAAGTTCATCAAAAACCCAGCGTCGGCATTTATCAATTAGCCAAAATTTTCAAACGCGGCGACACTCTCGCGTCCGAAGTTTTGCCCGATTTATCAATTGCAGCCGACGAAATTCTAGGCTAAAAAAGAGGTTAAAATATGTTCCCGATAGGCGACGACAATTCCGACCGACACATTCAACCAATTGTTAATTACGCGATTATCGCAATTAACATTCTGGTTTTCGTATTTCTGCAAGGCATTGGTGGAAATGATGCTTTCACTTACGCTTATTCGCTTGTGCCGAAAGAGATTATGACCGGAACTGATTTGGTCGGGCTGCAAACGATAACCGACACTATTACCGGGCAAACCGGGCAAATTCAGAATTACCCAACGCCTTTGCCTGTATATTTTAATTTTCTGAGTTCAATGTTTATGCACGGCGGGTTTTCGCACATCTTCGGAAATATGCTGTTTTTGTGGGTGTTCGGCGATAATATCGAAAATCGTCTGGGACACATTCGCTACGGAATTTTTTATCTGCTCTGCGGAGTCGCCGCCGCGCTCGGACAAATTTTGATGCAGACCGATTCGATAATTCCGATGCTCGGCGCGTCCGGCGCAATCAGCGGCGTTCTTGGCGGCTACTTGCTTTTATTTCCAAGACGCAGCGTCAAAGCGATAATTTTTAATTTCTTCACGACTGTTCCGGCATACGTCGCGCTGGGTCTCTGGATTGGATACCAGATTATTCTCGGCTATTTGACACCAGCGGGAACGGGCGGCGTCGCTTATGCGGCGCATATCGGCGGATTCGTCGCGGGTCTTGTTTTAGTAAAAATTTTCGCCATCGGAACGCAGGAACAAGCAACAGTAAATTAAATGATGAATTAGGAGCGATGATTGATGAACGGAAAGACAATTTCTTTAATTCAGCAATCATCCTTCCTAATTCAGTGTTTCTAAAAATCTTCGGTATTTAAGTTTCGCAAACCTTGCTTTTCCGTTTTTTCGTTATCGAGTTCCGTCAATACGTCGAGCAGAAAGTTGGTATTGCTAACCACATTGATAATGACGGTGAATTCCGTCTCCGAAGTTGAAAATTCAGATGTCCCACTGTTGATTTCGGGGATTCGCAGAAAGCCTTAATTCCGTTGTGTCCGTTGACTTCGGCATCAACGATTTTTCCTTCGTTAAACGACACGCATCGCCAGATGCAAATCTGATTTGACATTTCACGTAAAAGTCGGCATCCAGCAAAATTGATTCGATGGAAACCTGCGTAAAAGATACTTCTCGTATTTCTAAAACTTCATTCATAATTACTTCTGAACAAACTTGTTCAACATTTCAAAACTATCACAGATGCATTAATTTAGTCATTATAAATCTGAGTGCGGACAAATAAAAAAGCGAAACTATGATGAAAATAGTTTCGCTTTGATAAATTATCATAATGCACCTTTAGAAATCGAGCCTGAGTCCGAGTCGAATTTCCCTCGGACGATAAGTGCGATTCGGCACGAGGAACGTAGTCTGCGGGTCGGTAGCGTTGATAAACGCCGTTCCAAAGCTAAAAACTGTAGCGTTTAGAACATTATTAAATTCGACATTCGGACGCAATTTTATTCTTTCGGTGAACTTAAATTCACGGCTGACGCTTAAATCGAAAAGGAAAAGTCCCGGTCCGATTCCGGAGTTACGTGGAAGATTTCCGCCGCGACTGCCGATTGTCGGGCGCGTCAGTGCATTAAAAACATCTTGCGGAAACGGCTCGCCCGCGTTTCGTGTGCGGATTAGCGAAAAATCACCGTTGAAATTCGGGCGGTCATTGTTTACGTCGTCCAGGTTGCGGTCAAATCCGCCGCCGGACAGATTAAACGGCGCGGCGGAGGCAACTCTGACAATCGGCGAAAACCGAAGTTTGCCGAGCCAGTTTGGTGTTTCCATTGCGCCGGAAAAGACAAAACGATGACGGCGATCTTGCAAAGCACGCGAAAACTCCGACCTGAAATCACCGGCAATTTGCGCCGATGACGTATTAACGATTCCGTCATCCTTCAAACTCGAAAGCGTATAAGCGGCACGGAATGACGCGCCGAAACCATAACCTAATTTCCGGTAACGGCGGCGCAGTTCAAGGATTAAGCCGTGGTATTGGCTGTTTCCGATCGAAGCAAGCTGTTCAAGTTGGGTGCGCGTCGGGTCGGGTCGCAGATTTTGCACAGCCGCCAAAGCAACTGTAATTGGTGCGCTGAAATTGGTTGCCGTAGTGCTGTTGAGATTGATAAATGTTATCGGCACGCCATTAATGATTCGACATCCGCCTTGGTCGGCACTGGTTGGAGCAGGAGTCGTACAGCGAGCCGGGTCACCCGTTGCCGGTGCTGTAAATGACGTAACAAAACGAACAATGTTTTGTGCGCCGCTAGCATTATAGAGCGGTCTGATAGTGTTGACAGGCGCATTATTAAAATCACGCGAGAGCAGATACTC
>DATLXD010000274.1:0-15965 GCA_035575965.1 Pyrinomonadaceae bacterium
TCTATTACATCAACAACAGGCGCGAAATTCATATTAAACCCCAACATTCGCAGAACTTCGTTTGTAATTTCCGCGTGATTATCGACATCTCCAATCGTTCGGAGCGAAGCGACTGAAGCTATTGGTGTCATTATACGGCGCAGACGGTCAACTAATCCGCCCTCTTGGTCAATACTGACAAAAGGTTTGAGCGGTAAAACCTTACCTATTTCATCAAGAAATTTTCTGACTTGTTCGGAATTTCGTATGTTCCTTGCAAAAAGGCAAATACCGCCGGGTAATATCTCTCTCAATAGCTGTCGGGTTTCTATATTAAGTTCAATTCCTGTCAGACCGACAAAAAAAAGCTGTCCGATTTTTTCTTGGGTTGATAATTCCATAAGCATTTGAGTAAAAACACTTAACCGCAAAAACCTAAAGTGATTGTATAAATGTTGTATTCTCGACCGTTAATGTAAAACTTAAGTTTATTTTGGTTAAACAATACGTTTTTGGAGTTGAGCTAAAAAGTGTTTTAGCTCGGCATCTGACATATTATCAAAATTTGTACTGCGTAAATCATCAACGATATTTTCATTTGAACTGGCAAATAACGAAAATTGCGATGAAAGATTCTTACCTCCGCTATGACCGACTGCAGTTACCAAAAGGTCGGACTTTTGGCTTTCATCGGCAAATACCGCCAATTCATACTGTTCTAATTTTGATAAAACTTCCTTCGCCCGTGAAATTACATTTGCAGGTAATCCAGCAAGTCGGGCAACTGCGATGCCGTATGATTTAGAAGCCTTTCCCATTTGCAGTTTATGCAAAAAAGCAACTTCGCCGTTTTTTTCGGTTGCCAAAACTTGATAATTTTTCGCGCCCGGAAGTTTCTCGGCTAATTCCGTTAATTCATGATAATGTGTGGCAAAGAGAGTTTTGGCGGAATGTTCGGGAGAATTATGCAGATATTCGGCAACCGCCCAAGCAATTGAAAGCCCGTCGAAAGTGGAAGTTCCGCGTCCTATCTCGTCCAGTAAAACCAAACTTCGCGGCGTTGCATTATGAAGAATTGCGGCGGTTTCGGTCATCTCAACCATAAAGGTCGAACGCCCCGAAGCCAAATCATCCGACGCGCCGACTCGTGTCCAAATTCGGTCAACTATCGGCAGTTTTGCATAAGTTGCCGGAACATATGAGCCGATTTGAGCAAGAATCTGAATTATTGCACTCTGACGTAAAATCGTCGATTTTCCGCCCATATTCGGACCTGTGATAATTAAAAGGCGGTCAGTTGAATTGTTCAAATACAAATCATTAGGAACGAAGGTTTGCCCGCTAAAAATTTCGACCAGTGGATGCCTGCCATTTTTTATCTCGATTTCATCGCCGTCGTGTAGAGTTGGAGCTACATAATCGTATTTGGCAGAAATTTCCGCCAAACTAACCAGCGCGTCCAAAGTTGCTATCGCGCGTGCCGTCGATTGCAATTTTTGAGTTTCCTTTGTAACATCGGCGCGAATTTTTTGGAAGATTTCGGATTCGATTTCTTTAATACTCTCGTCCGCACCTAAAACTTTTTGCTCCCAATCTTTCAATTGCGGGGTTGTAAATCTTTCGGCGTTGGTTAAAGTTTGGCGACGTTCATAATCTTCGGGAACTTTAGTGAGATTTCCTTTTGAAATTTCAATGAAATAACCGAAAACATTATTGAATTTAATTTTTAGGTTGAAAATGCCAGTGCGTTTTTTCTCATATTCTTCAAAACTTGCAATAGTTTGTTTAGCCGAACGAGAGATGTTTCGCAATTCGTCTAATTCAGCATTGAAGCCTTCACGAATAACATCTCCGTCGGCGATGTTGATTGGCGGTTCATCAGAAATTGATTTTTCTATCAACTCACGAATTTCTGGAAGTTCAAATATATTTTCGCTCAAGACTTGCAGCAAAAGCGACTGAGCGTCCGATAACAATTGATTAATAATCGGTGCTTGAGATATGGAACGATTAAGGGCAAGTAAATCTCTCGGCGTTGCCGTCCTTAAATTTAATCGCCCGACTAATCTTTCCAAGTCTGTAACTTCTTTCAAAAGAGAACGAATTTTGTCGCGCAACACTAAATCGGTTAATTCGGAAACGGCGGTGAGTCTGGTTTGAATTTCAGTTCGTTTGACTGATGGGCGGAGAAGCCAAGAGCGCAAAAGTCGTGCGCCCATTCCGGTTACGGTTTCATCGATGACGCCGAAAAGAGTACGCTTATTGGTCTCCTTGCGTGATTCGACGATTTCGAGATTTTTAAGCGTAATTGTATCCAAAATCATAAAATCATTGGCTTCAAAAAAGTTGATTTCGGAAATATGTTCTGCGGAAACGCGCTGGGTTTCCCGTGCATAATGCAGACACGCACCCGCTGCGCGAATTGCAGCGGATTTGCCTTCCAAACCAAAACCGGACAAATATCGAACATTTAAATGATTTTTAAGAAGATTCGAGCAATCTTCTTCGTGAAAAAGCCAATCGTCGAGCGATGTTAAAGTTGCCAAAAATTTGTTGGAGTGCTGTGTAATCGAAACTACATTTTTTGATTCACTGTTAATTTTTCGTGTTGGGCTGGCAAAGGAGTTTTCCACTAATGTTTGTAAAGATTCGGGAAATAGAATCTCACGTGGAGTGTAACTTTCGATGTCCGCGCAAATTTCTGCCCAAGCATTTGCGCCCGATTTTTCGGTCGAGAAAAATTCGCCGGTCGAGAGTTCCAGAAACGCCGCGCCGAAAGTTTCGCCCGCCCCGCAAACCGAAGTCAGATAAACCGATTCTTTTGATTCGACAAGCTGCGGGTCAATCGCCGTTCCGGGTGTGATAACGCGGACAACTTCGCGTTTGACTAATTTAATGCCTTGTCCCGCTTCCTCAATTTGTTCGCAAATTGCCACACGATAACCTTTTTTAACCAGCCGCGAAATATATCCGGCTGCAGCGTGATGTGGCACGCCGCACATTGGAATCGGAGTTTTCGAATCTTTGTGTCGCGCAGTAAGTGTGATGTCAAGTTCGCGCGAACCGATGACGGCATCTTCATTGAACAATTCGTAAAAATCACCCAAACGGAAAAACAACAAAGTTCCGGGATATTGTTTTTTTATTTCGAGATATTGCCGAAGCATCGGCGTGGAGTTTTGCATAAATTATTTGAGATTCATTCCCGAATCCTAAAGTTTAAGCTAAAAATCGAAAATTGAAAACCTTAACTTTCAGAAGTTATGATTGTTTCTTTTTTACAATTTTTGATAAGATACTATTTTTTATAGACTTAAATTAAATCTGATATAAAAATATCGTTATGAACTTTTCTCGGTGAAGGGGAATCAAAGGCTAAAATTCATCTTTATATAATAAGATAAAATTTGGAGTCAGTTGTTATGAAACAAGTAAAAATCATTTTGTTATTGTTTGTCTTCGTATTTTTGTTGAACGTCTCAATAACCAAAACCCTTGGTCAAAGCACGGAAAATACTAAGCCGGTTGAAAAAAGCGATTCGACAGAAGAGAAAAAAAACACTCTGCCGAAAATTGAAAAAAGCGAGAATTCTGAAATTCAGAAAAATATCGGTATTACGAGCAATCAAAATCCCTATAAGGATACAAAAAACGAACGCTACCGTATTGGTTTTCAAGACACACTCGAAGTAAATGTTTTTCGTCATCCGGAACTTTCACAAAGTGTTGCCGTCAATCCTGACGGTACAATTTATCTGCCGCGAATTGATATTCCGATTGTCGCGGTTTGTAAAACAGAAGGAGAGTTAAAGGATAATATAACCACGCTTTACAAAAACTATTTACGTAACCCGTTCGTCAACGTGCGCGTCAGCGACCAGAGATCGCAGGGGTTTGCCGTAATCGGCGCGGTACAAAAACCCGGAAATTTCTTTTTAAACCGTCGAGTTCGGCTTTTGGAGCTACTTTCTTTAGCAGGCGGGCAAGACGTAGAATTTGCCGGTGGAAAAATACAGGTTGCCAGAATCGGTAGCGTTGCAGCTTGTAAAGAAAAGGTTGAAACACCGGATGAAAAAGATGATTTTGAGTTTTTAAGTTTTACCTTGAGAGATGTTCTGGAAGGTAAACAAAATCCTTGGATGCAGCCAGGCGATATTATATCCGTTTTGAAATCTGAAGAAGCCTATGTGATAGGAAATGTCGGCAAGCCGACCAAAATTCCTCTCGACGAACCGAAGACTCTAACTCAGGCGATTGCTTTTGCCGAAGGAGTCAATGATACCGCTAATACTGTTAAAGTTATTATAGAGAGACAGGCATCGGCAAACTCACCTAAAATGGATTTGGTATTTAATTTGAAAGATATTAAAAGTAAAAAAATTCCAGACCCCCTACTCCAAGCCAACGATATAGTTGATGTTGGGAACGATAAGCTGAAAAGCATTCGTAAAGGATTATTAAAAACTCTCACGAACGGATTGCCTAATGTCTTTTATAAATTTTAGTTTATATGAAAGAAAGTCGTGAAATAATACAGAAAAAAGTTGAAACGGTTGAAATCGAGCGTCCGTTTGAAGCACAGCTTCCTTCGACTAACGGCGGTTACGGTGCATATCGTGAGCTTAATCCTCCCGACGGTTTTCAATTAGCAGACTACTGGCGGGCAATTCGTAAAAGATTATGGCTGGTCATCGGAATCACCGTTTTATTGACGACTTTAGCCGCGATTTATATGGCGCGGAAACCGAATATCTACCAGGCAAATGCGGTGATTCAGGTAGATTTAGAACAGAATAATCAGGATTTAGCTATGAGCGACCGCCGCTCGCCGTTATCTAATCAAGACCCGTCGTATTTTAATACTCAACTCCAACTGCTAAATAGCGAAACTCTTTTGCGGAGAGTGGTCAAGGATTTGAGTTTGGACAGTAATAAAGAATTCCAAAAGGCGAGAACCGAAGATTCGGGTTCGACTTTGAGAAGTTTGTTAAAAGCCGTAGGTTTAGTAAGCGATTTGAAGAAAAAAGAGGTAAAAGGCGTTGATGAAGTTTCTGTTTCCGCCAGCACCACGCTCGCATCTTCCGAAGAAATTGCCGAAGCCGCGCGCCTTGCGCCTTATATTAAAATTATCAGAAAAGATTTCGGTGTCGAGCCTCGCAGAGAATCGAGAGTTACCTTTAAAGATACACGGCTTATAGATATTTCCTACAAACATACCGAACCGGAATTTGCCGCACTAATCGTCAATGGCATTGCTGAAGTGTTCGCCAAATCCAATCAGGAAAAACGCTCCGGTACGAGCCGTAAAACAAACGATTTTTTGCAGGAACGGGTTGCGCAGCTTCAATCCGAGATAAAAAGCAGCGAGAACAAGTTATTTGAATTAACGAAAACCGCCGGAATTCTTAAAACTGATGACGAGCAGACAATTGTTTTAGAACGTCTTTCGGGATTAAATAAACAATTGCTCGAAGCGGAAAACGAACGTAAAAACGCCGAAGCGAAATATAAGGCGGTAGGCAACTCGCCGGAAAGTTTGAAGGCACAGACGGAAGTTGAAATGGTGCGCTTTATCACAGAGAGAGAGAATGATATTCGCCAACTGGTGAATGATACGCAAAAGAAAATTTCCGACCTAAATGCAACTCGTGCAAGGGCTTTGGAAGAATATCTTGAGAATGCACCTGAGGTTAAGGAATACGACCGGCAAATCAAATCTCTCAAAGATGATATTACAAAGGTGACGGAAAGGAATCAAAAAGACCTGAAAGAATTTCGCAATAAAACAAGCCAAGATATTTTGAATACATTAAAGACGAATTATTTGAAAGCTAAAGCGCAGGAAGACAGTGTTAGGGCTGCTTTTAATGAACAATCTAATCAAGCGCAAGGTCAAAACCAATCAGGTGTTTCGCTCCGCCTTCTGCAACAAGACATTGAAACGAAGAATGGATTTCTGAAAAATTTAGAGAAACAACAGCGAGAAAATGATGTGGTTGCCGTTGGAACTGATAACAACATAAGTGTGGCCGACTTCGCAATTCCGCCTGAAACACCGATTTCGCCGAGACGTTTGACGACTGTTTTAGCGGCGATGTTTTTGTCCACGCTTTTCGGAATGGGTCTTGCGCTCTTTCTCGAGTATCTAGACGACACCATCCACACCAGCGAAGAAGTGGAAAGTTATTTACAGCTTCCGGCTTTGGCTGTTATTCCGACGATTGATTCGATGACTAAACGTCGGTTATTGCTGGTCGGAGCTAATGACGAAGAACCTGAAACAAACTCTGAACTTTTAATTCATATGGATCCGCGTTCGTCTCTCGCCGAGGCATATCGTCAATTGAGAACTTCGATTTTGCTTTCGACCGCCGGACACGCGCCGAAATCGCTTTTGATTACATCAAGTCTACCGGCTGAAGGAAAAACGACAACCGCCGTTAATACGGCAATTAGTTTGGCGCAAACCGGCGCGAAAGTTTTGATTATCGATGCGGATATGCGTCGCCCGCGTCTTCATTCCATCTTTAATATCAGTAATGCCGAAGGGTTAAGCACTTTGCTCTCCAGTGAACTTACCAACGATGATATTTTGAACACAGTTCAATATGACAACGATTCAAAGCTGAATTTGCTCACTTCGGGACCTGTTCCGCCAAATCCGGCGGAACTTATCGGTTCGGAGCAAATGGCTGAATTACTGAAAAATTTACAGAGCAAATTTACGCATGTCGTCGTGGACTCGCCGCCAATTGCCTCTTTTACCGACGGAGTTTTGATAGCTTCGATGGTTGACGGAGTTATCCTCGTCGTTCATTCGGGAAAAAGTTCACGCCAGGTCGTGCGCCGTTCACGCCAACTTCTGCAAGATATCGGCGCGAAAATTTTCGGTGTTGTGCTGAACAATGTAAATCTTCGTTCGCAAGACAACAGTTATTATTATCAAAGCTATTATCATCGAGATAGTTACAACCAAGACGGCGAATAAAATTTTATTTTGATTCGTTTGAAAAGATAAAAATTATAAAAAATTAGATATGGGTGAACAATCAAAAGTTTTAGTAACGGGGGCAGGTGGTTTTATCGGAAGCCATCTTGTCACTTTTTTGAAACAAAAGGGTTTTTGGGTGCGCGGGGTTGATTTGAAGTTTCCCGAATTCAGCGAAACGGATGCGGACGAATTCGAGATTTTAGATTTGCGGCGTTGGGACAACTGCTTGCAGGCGACTAGAAACGTCGGAGAAGTCTATGCGCTTGCCGCCGATATGGGCGGTATGGGTTTTATCTCGAATCATCACGCGCAAATTCTTTATAATAATTCGCTTATCAATTTACATACGCTCGAAGCGGCAAAGACAAACGACGTAAAACGCTATCTTTACACAAGTTCGGCTTGTATTTATCCTGAATATCTGCAGGAAGAAGCAGATGTAAAACCGCTTAGGGAAGAAGACGCATATCCGGCGCAGCCGCAGGACGCTTACGGTTGGGAAAAGTTAGTTTCCGAAATTCTGTGTATGCACTACCGCAACGATTACGGCATCGAAACGCGCACGGTTCGTTTTCATAACATTTTCGGTGAAAAGGGAACATGGGAAGGCGGGCGCGAGAAAGCACCGGCGGCATTGTGTCGAAAAATCGCGCTGGCAAAATTGACTGGAAAAAAGGAAATTGATATTTGGGGCGACGGCGAGCAAACTCGTTCATTTTGCTATATCGAAGATTGCGTCGAAGGCATTTATCGCCTGATGCGTTCGGATTTTCACGAACCTTTGAATCTCGGTCAAGACCGAATGGTAACGATTAATCAGCTTGCCGATATTATCGCGGAGGTTGCGGGCGTAAAAATTGCAAAAAAACACATTGACGGACCGCAGGGCGTGCGCGGACGAAATTCCGATAATACGAAACTGCGTAAAGTTCTCGGTTGGGAGCCAGAAATTTCACTAGAAGACGGATTGAAAAAAATCTACGACTGGATTGAAGAACAAGTTCGTCAAAAAATTACCGACGAAAATAAGTTTTCACAAATTGCCGCTTAATAAAAAACCGTGCCGCAGCCAAAAAAAATCGAGCTTGTTATTCCTGTATATAACCGCCGCGAAATAACTTTACAAGGTTTGCGGAGTCTACGCCGGATTGACCGACGAAATCTGGAAACCCACATTATCGTTGTTGACGACGGCTCGACCGACGGCACGAGCGAAGCGATTCAAAAAGATTTTCCTGAAGTTCAAATTATTAAAGGCAACGGAACGCTTCATTACGCCGCCGGAACGAATCGCGGAATTTCTGCCGCGCTTGAAAGAAATCCTGATTACATCGTAACGATGAATGACGACGCGATTTTTCATGAGCAGTTTTTACAGAGGCTCGTCAAAAACGCCGAAGCTAATCCGCATTCCATTGTCGGTGCGCTTTTATTGTTGTGGAACGAGCCGCACCGGGTTTTTCAAATTGATTTTAAATGGAAAACTTCGGTCGGTGGTTGGTTTCAGCCGGAAGATGCGACGGTTTTTGATTTTCCGCCGAATGCCTTTGAAGTTGAAGGAATGGCTGGAAACTGTGTTTTATATCCGGTCGAAGCGATTCGTGAATGCGGTTTGATGGACGAGAAAAAATTTCCACACGGTTGGGGCGATATTCAATATGTCGTGCGAATGAAAAGAAAGGGTTGGAGATTGTTAGTTGAGCCGAAATCGTTTGTCTGGTGCGAGCCGAATACTTACCCGAAACCACTTCACCAAACGTCGATGCGCGAAGTGTTGCAAACTTTACTCCGAAATCGGCGGCATCCTTTAAATCTCCAACGCCAATTCATTGCGCGTTGGGAATCCGCGCCGAGTAAAACGCAGGCTTTCTTGAGTTTTTTGATATATATTTTTACTCTTTCAGGTAAAACTCTGAAATTTACCGCAAAAACGAACAAATAATTTCAGTTTAATAATACCGATTTTTGCACTTTCTACGCCAGGCAATAATTAAAACTTCAACGGTGATGAAACAAAGCGACTCTGCCGTTTTGAAAATAAGGCTTATCGTCATACCACTTGGTTAAAATAGCGCGAACACGCTCGTCACCGTTCCAGACCAGCATTACTTTGATTTTATCGTGGTGCGAATTTAACAGAGAATCCAGGCGAGAAATTTTTTCATCGATTTCAGGCGGGTTGCAGAGGTTAATGGTATTACTTTCACGAAAGTCGGAAACAAATTGACGGTCTGCCGGATTTCGCGCGACTACCGGAAACAGATAATACCCGATTTCGTAATTGTCCCAAACTCGAGTGTTTTTATCGACACCGAGCAGCGTATTTATATTGGTGAGCGGATTGGACTTAAAACGACAGCCGTTTTCAATCAAAACGATGGAGCCGAGCGAATCCGTATTTTTAATAGCCTGTTCCGCTGACAGATATTCCTGCCCTAATTCGTTACTCCACAAAGCATAATCCCAAAGAGCTGTCGTTTGAAAAATTATGATAAAAACCAAAAAAACTTGCGCCGTTTTTTTTAAACGCGAAGAAAGTTCAGTTTTAAAAAGCGGAACGAAACAAATAAAACCGCATAACAAAACTCTTTCTCGTAAAAACCCGCCGTGCGATTTGCCGAAATCGTCGGGCGCAAACGTCCAAAATATAATTGAAAAAGTCGTCAGTAAAATAAACGGCAAATATTGACCGGAAAAAATACTGCTTATTTGCCGAATAAAAGTTCCCGACGATAGACAAAATAAAGCCGCCGCCAACCATAAAACGGGCGAGAAAACAGCAAAGGCAATTGAATCGGTTTCTAAAAATGGCATGGCTTTGCGGCTTAACAATTGAAAAGGGTCGGCGGCTTGCAAGTGCATAATCCAACTTGACAAAGAAAAGGGATTTGATAAATGCCGCCAGACTGGAAACGCTCCCCCGCCCGCCGTATCGCTCAGAAATTTGTAGCCGATAGCGAAAGGCAAAACCGGCAGAAATGCCGCCGACACCCATATCAAAGTTCGTTTTAGAATCGACCGCGAAACGAAGATAGTTAAAACCAAAAGACTCGCGGCGAGCATTAAAAAACTGATTAAATGACTAAAAAAGACAAAGATGAGCAGGAATGATAAAACAAAGCTACGTCGAAAATTTAAATTTTCCCGCCACTGATAATATAAACCGAGCGTGAATATAAAGCCGACTTCTCCGATAATAAAATTATAAAATCCGAGAAACCACATCCAATTAAACGCCAGAGCCGCACCAAGCAGCAAACTCGTTGTTAAATCTTCGCGCCCGGCAGTTTGGAAACGCAACCAACCGACTGCCGCCACGAAAGCGGCAAAAGTGAAGGTAACAATCAATTTTGTCACGGTCGCCGCAGAAAAAAAAATTAATAATCCTGTGAGCAGCAAGTAACCCGTCAAATTCGGAATCGGAACAGGGTTGAGCGCGTAGATTTGCGTTATATTTGGATTGTTCTTGAGCAATTCAAATATAATATAAGCATTATAAAGGTGCGGCGAGCCGTCCTGATTAATAAACAGTTCGACGCTCCAGATCGGAAGACAAGCAAAAGCGGTTAAAAGTAGATAGAAACTTAATAATCGAAAATTCTGTGATAAAAGTGAGCGCATATTGAACGGAGAACGGATTTATGAAAATTATCTTTCAATCTTCTTAACATTCAAAGGTTAATTTGACGAACGATAATGTCGCAAAACCAATTTTATTGAGATTTAGTATTCGGTAAAACGTCAAAATTTTGCAAACAAAAATTGTATCTAACTTATATTTTTTCAGTAAAATTATAAAGTCATTGGTATAAATCAAAACAAGTATTTATAATTTTACGATTATTGACCGTGTTCTTAAGATTTTACTTTAACAGTCGCTTTGTCGACGCTTTACAAATTACTTGAAGTCTCTAACAAAAAATTATCTTTCCAATCAGAACCCAAACCGAATTTTTTTCGTGTGGAACTATTTAGAATGGGGCGGCGCGCAAATTTATTTTCTTTCCATAATGCGTTTCGTTTCACAAAATTACCCGGTTAAAGCAATTCTGCCGGAAAATTCAGCCGAAAAACTTTTAGGCTATCTCGAATCAAACAACATAGAATTTGAGTTTTTCAAAGGTAAAATGGACACGGCTAAGGCGGAAAGCGTCGGTCGTAGAATCCATAGACGAGTAAACGACTATCTTTGTAACTTGAGTTTGGCTAAACATCTGGCGCGGCAGGGTTTGAAAAATTCGATTGTCCACATTGACGTCGCGCCCTGGTCGAGTTTTACTTTGCTCGCATATCTGGCGTTCAAAACACAGACTTTTATCACGCTTCATACTCCTCTACCGAAAATCTCTAGGTGGCGTAAAATTTTATGGAAATTAAAATTCAGGACGCTTACCGGATTTGAAAATTTTCATCTGGCGGCTTCAAACGAGAAAGTCAAAGCCAGTCTGCAATCGTATGTATCACCGCAAACTTATAAGCAAATTAAGGTTGCTTATTCAAGCGTCAATCTAGTCGAGATTGATGAAAATCTGAAATTTAAGCCGAGCCGAAAGGAAATTGCCGAAAAATATGATTTGCCGACGAAAAAATTTTGGCTTTGCAATGTCGGGCAGTTTATCGAGCGTAAAGGCTGCTGGATTTTATTGGACACTTTAAAACATTTAGCAAAAATTCGAAAAGATTTTTATTTTTACTGGCTCGGCACCACATCCCTCAACCCAGAAATTTTGGAAAGAGTGAAGTCATACGGTTTAGCCGAGCATTTTCGATTTTTTTCAGCCGAAGAAATTGGAAGCCGGCGTTCGGATTTGCTCAATTTTCTGTCGGCGGCTGATTTATTTGTCATGCCGAGTTTAGAAGAAGGATTGCCCGTTGCGTTAATCGAGGCGATGGCATTGGGAAAATGTTGTATTGCTTCGGACACGGACGCAATCCCGGAAGCGGTCGAGCATTTAAAAACCGGGTTTTTAATCGCTCCACACGATTCCGCAATACTCGGTGATGCCATTGAAAATCTATTGCGCGATGATTCTTTGCGCCGTGAACTCGGCGATAATGCAAGAAAAAAGGTTATCGAAAAGTTTAATGATAAGAAACTGGGTGAAATAATGCTCGAACTTTATGAAAAGGCATTGGATAATAAATAACTTAACAAATAAGATAGTAAAGATATTATTCAATTTAGAGATAATTCATTTATCACATTTTTCATATAATGCAAAAACCAAAAAAGGATTAATAATTATATTTCGTCAAATATGATAAATGAAATTTTTGAAAGGGCTTTGATAATTGGCGGCACAGGATTTGTCGGCTCGAATTTAGTGTCGGAATTGCTTAGGTCTGGTTTCTCTCCGACCGTTTTAACAAGAAATAAGGAGAGGCATAAACTTCCTGAGAATCTAAAGAAAAAAACATCTTTGGTCGAACTCGATATAACGGATTACTCTTCGACGAAAAGTTTTATTTTAGATTTTCGTCCGACTTTGATAATAAACTCAGCCGCTACTCTCGGATTGGAAGACATAAACGGTAAAACCGTGTATGACATAAATTACGAGGCGGTTAAAAATCTTTTAGAAACATCACTTGCGGCAAAAGTAAAGAAAATTATTTTGTTCGGAAGTGCCGACGAGTATGGTTATCAGCCAATTCCGCAAAATGAGAATTTACCGCTTCGACCGAATTCGCCGTATGCTGTGTCAAAAGCCCGGATGACTAATCTTGCCCGGCAAATGTATGAAAACGAGCGATTGCCGGTGGTCATACTACGTCCTTTTACGGTTTATGGAAAAGAGCAGCCGAAAGGTATGTTTTTGTCGGATGCAATCAGATGTGCGCTCGGAAATCGGTCATTCGAGATGTCCGAAGGCAAACAAAAACGGGATTATATTTTTATTTCGGATTTTGTTCGGGCAATTATGAGCGCGATTCGGACACCCGACATCGATGGCGAAGTTTTTAACGTCGGAAGTGGTCAGGCACTTCCTTTAAGAGAAATCGCCCGAAAAGTATGGGAGGTAAGTGGAGCTGATGGTTCGCTGCTAAAAATCGGAGCGCGAAGTGCGTCGCTTTCGGAATTACACGACACTTGCGCCGATATTACAAAAGCAGAAAAATTTTTAAATTGGCAGCCGAATATCTCTTTAGAAGATGGATTAAATCAAACAATCAATTCTATTAAAGAAAACTCAAAAACTTAAAGGTTTATTATAAAGATTAATCGCCAAAATATGCCGAATCAAGGTCTTGAATCGTTTAAAAATCACCGGAAAATCATATAACGAAATGGAAGATAGACAATCTGAAACAGGCAAAAGCATTTTCAGAAATGTTTTATGGGGATTTTCGACTTGGATTTTGCCGATAGGATTAAGTTTTATCGCTACGCCCATTATCGTTAAATCTCTGGGCGACAAGGATTACGGCATTTACGCGCTGGTTTTGGGTTTTGTCGGATATTCGTTCAATTTCAGTTTCGGGCGCGCTATCACGAAATACATCGCCGAGTTTAGGGCGAAAGGTGAAAATGAAAAAATACCCGATTTATTCTCTTCCGCACTTTTCATAAATTTAGCCGTCGGACTTTTAAGTGTTTCGATAATTTGTTTTTTAGCTAATTGGTTGGTTTTATTCGTTTTAAAGATTGACGCCGAATCGCAAAGTAAATCTATAACAGCAATTTACATAGCTTCCGCGATTATATTTTTTTCGATGCTCAGCCAGATTTTTAACTCGGTTTTGCAGGGAATTCATCGATTCGACGTTTATTCGAAAATCTTCAATTTGAATAATTTGACTTTGCTGTCGGGAAATCTTGTTTTGGCAGTTTTGGGATATAAGTTGTTAAGCCTGTTCGTTTGGAATTTATCGGTTACCTGTTTGACCTGCGTAATTTTTGCAATAAGCGCAAAAAGACTCCTTCCCGAGGTTAAATTAAATTTCAAATTTCAACCCGAAACATTAAAGTTAATCGTCAAATATAGCTACGGCGTAATCGGTTATCAGATTTTATCCAACTTTCTTTTGCTGTTCGAGAGGGGCTGGATTTTCCGAAAGCTGGGTGCGGAGAATTTGACGTATTATGTCGTTCCGATGACGCTCGCCATTTACATTCACGCCTTCATTTCAAGTTTGATAATCGTCATTTTTCCGCTTGCCAGCGAATTAAAAACCGACAATGAAAAACTTTTGCGGCTGTACACTAAAGCAACTAAAATTGTCGTTTTGCTTGTCGTTTTTTTGGGAACTACTATAATAATCAAAAGCCGATTTTTTTTATCGCTATGGATAGGGGCGGAGTTTGCGGATAAGACTTGGATGCTGTTGACGATTCATACGATTACATTCAGTTTAGTGGCGATTCAAGCGGTTTCCTGGCTGATGACCGAAGGTTTGGGTTATCCGAATTATAACTTTTTACTTTTTTTGGTATGCTTGGTAATTAGTGTTTCACTGATGGTCGGACTTACGCCGAGTTTAGGCAACCTCGGAATTTCTATCGGTCGAATGGCGGGATATGCAGCAATTTTTCTGTCAATTTTTTATGTTGAGCGGTGGTTTTTCAAAAAAGTTCAAGCCGAATTTTGGATGAAAGTTATCGGCATTTTAGCCGTTTCATCCACAGCATCGGCTTTGACAGAAAGATTTATTATTCAAAGCTACCCGCAAAGCTGGCTCGTCCTTGCGGCGGCAACCGTCGGTGGAGCATTTGTTTATTTTTTTATGGCTTGGACGCTGGGTTTTGTCAGCGAAGACGAGAAACTCTTATTCAAAAGACTTTTAAGCCGTTAATATCAGAAAATGAATAGAAAATTCGACCTTGTCCAAAGAGTAGATTTTATAAAAAAAGCGTGTGTAGGCAAAAAAGTGCTGCATCTCGGCTGCACGAATTATCCTTATACGGAAGAATCGCTCGAAAACAATATGCTGCTGCATTTTGAGATCAAAGAAGTTGCCGGCGAGCTTTACGGTTTCGATTTTGACCAAAAAGGAATAGACATTTTGAAGGAATCGGGCGTAAAGAATCTTTTTCGAGCGGATTTGGAAAAACTCGAAGAAGTTTCGCTGGATGAAACCTTCGATGTGATAATTGCTGGTGAAATGATTGAACATCTTTCCAATCCGGGACTTTTCCTCAAAGGCATTCAGCGGTTTATGAACGAAAAGACAAATCTTATCATCACGACAATTAACGCTTACAGTGCTATGAGATTTATGATTTACGGATTGCGCGGAAATGGCGGAGCGATTGAACCGGTGCATCCAGACCACGTTGCTTATTACTCATACAAGACTTTGAGTCTAGCGATTGAAAGAGAGAATTTGGAGGTGAAAGATTTTTTGTTCTACGATTTGGGATACGAACATCGAAAATTTAACCGTTGGTTTTTTAATGTTTTCAATGACGCTTCGGTTAAAATCTTTCCGCAGCTGAGCGATGGCGTAATTGCGATTTGCAGTCTGCCGAAAACCGATTATGTATAAAACAAAATTTCAACGGGCTTTTTTGCCGAAGGATAGAAACACGGCACTGCTCTTACCAATTTTGATAATCGGAGCGGTTATTTTTGCGGGCGGGTTAAGCGTGCTGGTATTGACTGACGATTCAGCCAATCCGTTCAAGCAAATGTATCTGCTGCCTTGGGCATTGCTGGTCGGCATAGTGATTGCCGCTCCGAGCGTTTATCTTTTTTATAAAGGACGTTTCAATTTATTTCATCCGATTGTCTTTGCGGCGTGGTCGTATTTTTTTCCGGCTTTCTTTCTGGGCAGTTTGATTTTAGCCAGTGGTTTATCGCAGCCGTATTTTCTGACCTTTATCGAGGATGAAAAATACAATCTGCCTTTGACCCTGGTTTTTGTCGCTTTAGGTTACGCGGGGTTGAGTTTAGGATTTTTCCTGTCGTTCGGCAGAAACATCGGAAAAAAAATAAACGGCTGGCTTCCGAATCCTCGTTGGGAAGCCAAACAAGTTTTATTTCCCGGTTTGCTG
>DATLXD010000275.1:0-1866 GCA_035575965.1 Pyrinomonadaceae bacterium
CTTCGCTGCATTTTTTCAATTGATACTTCTTGCCGTTAAAATGGTAAATTCCAATATAATGATTCATTGCTCCGCTATCATAACGTGAACTTATATTTTGAAACCCTCTTGATTTTCCTTTGATTGATTTTATTTCTTCGATTGAGCCGGCATCTAAAATGACTTTATAAGTTTTTCCGTTTTTGCTAAGTATCCAAGTGGAACAATTACCTGTTGCTCCGCAAAAAAACATTCCTTTTTGACTGTTCTTTACTCTGACAATTAGTTCTTGGTTTCCGTCATAATTCAAATCAATCTGACTTTGAATTTCAAAAAGTTCGTCGCAACTCTCAATTTGAGTGTGTTTGATGAAGTCGTTTGTGTATTCTCCAAATTCACGGTCGAATCTAATACAAGTTACCTTCGCGTTTGCGTCCCGTGTAATCCACATATACCACTTTCAATTCCGTGTAAAAATCGAGCGCGGTTGAGCCTTGCTCGCGTGCGCCGATGCCCGTCATTTTCACGCCGCCAAATGGGATATGCGCTTCGCCGCCGGTGGTCGGCGAGTTGATGTGCGTCATTCCGGTTTCGATTTCTTGGACGAAGCGAAAAATTAAATTCGGGTCATTCGTAAAAATCGAAGAAGTCAGACCGTATTCGCTATCGTTTGCAACCGTCATCGCTTCTTCAAAATCTTTCACGCGCAAAACCGACAAAACAGGACCGAAAATTTCTTCGCGGGCGATTCGCATATCGGGCGTAACTTTATCGAAAACCGTCGGCTCGACAAAGTAGCCGTTTTCGAGTCCGTCGCCTTCGGCGCGTTTGCCGCCGCAAAGCATTTCCGCGCCGTCTTCGCGCCCGATGTCAATATATTTCAGCACGTTTTTGAATTGCTTTTCGTCAACAATCGGACCCATTTCCGTATTTGAATCCGCGCCGTCGCCGATTCGCATCTGCCTTGCGCGTTCGACAATTTTCTGCACAAACTCGTCGGCGATTTTATCAACGACAACAGCGCGAGATGTCGCCGTGCAGCGTTGTCCGGTTGAACCGAACGCGCCTTGCGCCGTTGATTCGATTGCCAAATCCAAATCGCACTCCTCCATTACGACGACCGGATTTTTGCCGCCCATTTCGCATTGAACTTTTACGCCGCGTCCGGCGACTTGTTCGTAAAGTTTAAGTCCGGTTGCCGTCGAGCCGGTGAAGGAAATCGCTTTGACCGCCGGATGATTAGCGATTTCGTCGCCGACTTCCGCGCCCGCGCCTAAAATCATATTTAAAACTCCGCGCGGCACACCGGCTTCTTCAAAAATTTCGACAATCCTAACGGCAGTTGCAGGTGTAGATTCCGCAGGTTTGAAAACAATCGTATTTCCGGCGACCAAAGCAGGCGCGATCTTCCAAACGGGAATTGCAACCGGAAAATTCCAGGGCGTGATAAGCGCGACAACGCCGTGCGGCTCTTTTATCGTGTAAGCAAAGTTTGCTGGCAATTCGGATTGAATCGTTTCGCCGTTAAGGCGTCTGGCTTCACCCGCGCAGAATTCGGCGACGTTGATTGAGCGCGACAGTTCGCCGCGCGATTCCGCCAGAGTTTTGCCTTCTTCGCGTGTCAGAATTTGCGCGAGTTCCTCTTTGTTGTCTTCAAGCAGACG
Organism: Pyrinomonadaceae bacterium; assembly: GCA_035575965.1. Classification (GTDB taxonomy): domain Bacteria; phylum Acidobacteriota; class Blastocatellia; order Pyrinomonadales; family Pyrinomonadaceae. The sequence goes on from DATLXD010000275.1 coordinate 1,644, forward strand.
CGCCGCTTTTGCCACAATGCGCCCGCGTGTCGGCGTAGGAGTATTTTTCCAATCACGAAAAGCGTCGTAAGCCGATTCAACTGCTTTTCTGGCTTCATCGCGCGTTGAAAGTTTAACTGTGCCGATAATGTCGCCCGTATTTGCAGGATTGATGTTTGGAATTGTTTTTGACGAAGCGGATTCAATCCATTCGCCGCCGATAAAATTTTGATAAGTAATCATA
>DATLXD010000276.1:0-4403 GCA_035575965.1 Pyrinomonadaceae bacterium
AAACATCAAAACGTAATTCCGTCCGAAGCATTACCGTCGCCTAACGAACGATTGAATATCTTCAAAATGACAATTGAAAAGTTGATGAATGCAGGTTACGAATATATCGGTCTTGACCATTTCGCAAAGCCCGACGACGAACTTTCAATCGCTCAAAAAAACAATACTTTGTATCGTAATTTTCAAGGTTATTCGACCAAAGCAGGCTGCGATGTGTATGCTTTCGGGCTTTCGGCAATCAGTCAATTCCAAAATATCTACGCGCAAAATCTGAAAAACTTGAAAGATTATTATCAAAGAGTTGATAGCGGAGCGGCGGCAACAAATGTCGGCTATCGAATGACTTTTGACGACCACGTTCGCAAGGAAACGATTATGCAGTTGATGTGTCATCTGGAAATTGACAAGCGCGACATCGAAGCAAAATTCGATATAAATTTTGAAGATTATTTTGTCGAAGACATCAAAAAACTAGACGTATTTTTGCGCGACGGCTTGCTTGAAAACAACGCGGACAAAATCAAAATCGTCGGTTCGGGAATTTTAATTATTCGCAATGTGGCGATGTGTTTCGATGCGTATTTGGAAAAAATGATGAAGGTAAAACCTGTTTTCTCGAAGACGGTTTAATTCTTTTATTTGTACAAATTGGTGTAAGGGCAGGTCTTGTGCCTGCCCGCGTGAAGCGCAGCGAAAATTCCTTTGATTAAATTCAGCTTGAATTTTAATCGAAACATTTAGCGACATTCGTCGCTTTGGGCAGGCACAAGACCTGCCCCTACAATTGTTGTTGAATAAAATTGATATGCAGGAAAAAATCGGAATAGTTTTATTAAATCTCGGCGGACCGGATTCGCTCGATGCGGTTGAGCCGTTTCTTTATAATTTGTTCGTTGACCCGGATATTATAAATTTTCCGGGCAGTTTTCTGTTCCGTGAATGGCTGGCGAAAACGATTTCGAGTCGGCGACATCCGAAAATTCAGGAGCAGTATAAACAAATCGGTGGTAAATCGCCGCTCAAGGATTTTACGCTCGGACAGGCACGCCTTTTGGAAGAGAAGTTGAACGAGAAATTCCCCGCCAAAGTCTATGCCGCAATGCGTTACTGGCATCCGTTTACCGAAGAAACTCTGGACGAGATTGAAAAAGAAGGCATCACGAAAGTTATTCTGTTGCCGCTTTACCCGCAATTTTCCAAAGCGACGACTGAATCGAGCGTCAAAGAATGGAAAAAACAATTGAACTCGCGCGGAAATCCGACGAAAATCGAATGGAGTTTGATTGAATCTTACTACGATTTTCCGCCGTATATTGATGCTTTTGTCGAGCGCATCAATCAAGGTTTGGAAAAATTTTCCGCCGATGAAAGAGCCGACGTTCAAATACTTTTCAGCGCGCACGGAACACCGATGAAACTCGTCCGCGAAGGCGACCCGTATTCCGGTCACATCTGCGAAACGGTGACCGCAGTGATGAATCAGGGCGGTTTTAAACAAAAACATCACCTGTGTTTTCAATCGAAAGTCGGACCGCAAAAATGGTTGACACCTTCGACACCGACGACGATTAAAATTTTGGCAAAACAAGGCGTAAAAAAAATGCTCATCGTGCCGATTGCATTTGCCTCCGACCATCTCGAAACGCTGTTTGAAGTCAGCATCGAATTCAAACATCTCGCAACCGAAGCTGGCGTTGAGCGGTTTGAAGTTACCGAAGGCTTGAATTATTCGCCGAAGTTTATCGACGCGCTGGCGCAGTTGGCTGTTCACAAAGCAGAAGAATTTAACCGCGAACAAACACGAAAAGACACGAAAGAAAGTTTTGCCGCACGATAAATGTTTTATGTGAAAATAAAGTCTGTTAAAATTCATTTATGAATCAAACGAGTTATGAACAAATCATCGTCGCCGGAGTAAAACATTTGTCGCCCGAACGTCAGCGCGAAGTTGCGGATTTTGTTTATTTTCTGCGTGAACGTGAAAAAAACGGTGTGGAATATGCACAATTGATTGAAGCGGATTTAGCCGAACTCGAAGGCAAAGAATTGAAACATCTCGAAGAAGAATTCAAAGACTATGACAAAACTTTCCCTCGCCGCTGAATACGTCGCCGACACGGTTGGTTTGATTCTTCATCTTGAAAAACGCAAATCCGGCGGATGCGCCGAACAGCTTTTCGATGCCGCTGAAAACACCGACACGATTATTCATATTCCGGCGATGGTTTTTGCCGAAATTTTATATCTATCAGAGAAAAAGCGGATTTCGGCAACGCTGGCGGACGTGTTTCATTTGCTCCAGAACTTTCCGAATTTCAAAGAATTCCCGATAAATCTGGACGTTATCAAATCCGCCGACCAAATTACCGACGTTCCCGAACTTCACGACCGAATCATTTCCGCTACGGCAAAACTTTTGAATCTGGAATTGATAACGAATGATAAAAAGATTCAAAACTCAAATTTCATTAAGACGATTTGGTGATTAAGTGGAAATAATCTTTTATGATGATTTTTTTTACATATGACAACGAAAAAAGTTTGCGTCATTGGCGGCGGAATTTCGGGGCTTTGCGTCGCTTACCGGCTCAAAAAAGAAGGCGTTGATGTTCGGCTTATTGAACGAAACGCAGTTTGCGGCGGAAATATCCAAACCGAACGAGACGGTGATTTTTTGATTGAATGGGGACCGAATTCGACGCTTGCGTCCGCGCATTTGTTTGAACTCGTGGCGGAACTTGGTCTTCTCGATGAAGTCGCTCCGGCAAATGCGACCGCGAAAAAAAGATACATTTTGAAAGACAGCAAATTGCGACCTTTGCCTTTGAAAATTACCCAAATCGTCGGAACGGATATTTTGACAGTCGAAGCGAAACTGAAACTTCTGCGCGAGCCTTTTGTCAAAAGTAAGTCGCCCGAAGGCGAGTCGGTCGGCGAATTTTTCCGGCGGCGGCTCGGACAGGAAGTTTTGGATTACGCGGTTGACCCGTTCGTATCGGGAATTTTCGCGGGAAATCCCGACGAGTTGAGCGTCAAATCCGCTTTTCCGGGTCTTTTCAAAATGGAAGCGGATTACGGCAGCATTTTGAAAGCGTCAGTGTTCGGCAAAAAGGAAAAGCCGGGCAAGTTTGTGCCGAAAGGAATTTCGAGAACCGTTTCGTTCAAGAACGGAATGCAGACTTTAACGGACAAATTGGCGGAAAATCTCCCAGACGAAATCAGAACGGAAACAGAAGTCTTAGAATGGAAAACGGAAAATGGAAAATGGAAAATCAAAACCGATTCGGGAAACTTAAATGGTGAATTGTTTGACGCAGTTGTCGTCGCTGCGCCTTCATTTGTTGCCGCGAAATTGATTGAGGATTTTGACGGCGAACTTTCACGACAATTGAGCGAAATTTATCATCCGCCGCTTGCCGTGATTGTTTCGGCTTTTAGGAAAGAAGATATAAATTTCGATTTGGACGGTTTCGGGTTTTTGATTCCAAAAGTCGAACAGAGAAAAATTCTCGGCAGTCTTTGGAGTTCGGTGATTTTTGAAAATCGCGCGCCGCAGGACGTTCATTTTTTGACGACATTTATTGGCGGAGCGAGAAACGCGGAGCTTTTCGACAAATCGGACGATGAATTGTTTCAAATCGCGCGGGAAGAACTTGATTCGATTTTGGGTTTGAAGGGCGAGCCGATTTTTCAAAAAATCAAACGCTGGGCGAGAGCGATTCCGCAATATAATCTCGGATATGAGAAAATTACCGATTCGATTGAAAAATTTAAAAAGGAAAACGCGGGAATTTTCTTTTGCAGTAATTTTTATCGCGGAATTTCGGTCAGCGACTGTATCAAAAGCAGCGTTACCGCGACTGAAGAGGTTTTAGAGTTTTTGAAGAAATAAGAATATCTGTCCATAGTTTATTGTATTAAATGAGCAATTTTAGTTATCCGAATTTTCCCGTTTCGCGTCTGCGTCGACTTAGAAAAACTTCCGCGCTTCGAGATATGTTTCGGGAAACTCGTTTGTCGAAAGAAGATTTTATTTATCCGTTGTTTGTTGTCGAAGGCGAGAAAATCAAGAAGGAAATTGGTTCGATGCCGGATAATTTTCAAATGTCGGTTGACAACATTTTGCGCGAATGCGAAGAACTCGAAAATCTCGGCATCAACTCGATTTTGCTTTTCGGAATTCCCCAAACGAAAGACGCGGTTGGTTCGGGCGCGTATGACGCGAACGGCATTATTCAAAAAGCATTGCGCGAAATTAAAAAGCGATTCCCCGAATTCCTGGTGATAACGGACGTTTGTTTGTGCGAATATACATCGCACGGACATTGCGGCGTGGTTGAGAACGGTTTTGTGCAAAATGATAAAACGCTCGAACTTCTGGCGAAAGAGGCGTTATCACACGC
>DATLXD010000277.1:0-4953 GCA_035575965.1 Pyrinomonadaceae bacterium
AAAATAAGGAAAACAATGAATAACCTGGCAAAAAAACAAAACGAAACTCAAGAACTACGACGTGAATTACAGGAATCAAATGAACAGGATTTGAGCGTGCGGCGAGCAATTATCGGTTTGTCGCTCGTCGGAATGAGCGCGATGACGGCGGTTTCCCTTTTTCAAACCGGAATTATCGAGCATCTCCCAGATCCGCCGATAAAGGATTTTGATTCGGACAAGGTTAATTCCTCCGACACGGCTTACGCGCTCGGAGTTCCCGACGGCACTTTATCGCTGGCAAGTTTAGCGGCAAACATCCCGATAGCGGCTTTCGGCGGAGCGAATCGCGCTGAAACGCAGCCGCTCGTTCCGCTTGCCGCCGCCGCCAAAGCAAGCGTCGAAGCCGTCGTCGCGGGCTGGTATTTTTATCAAATGCCGACGAAAGAAAAGAAATGGTGCGGCTACTGCATCGTCGGCGCGTTGGCAAATTTCGGCATCGCGGCGTTGAGTCTGGTTGAAGCAAAAAAGGCTTGGAAAGTTATGACGAAATAGAATAGATGATTGAATATGAAGAAAAACAATAGAACACGGACAATCTAGTGAAAAACAAACGACGAAAAACTAACAGCTAATTATTTTTCACTTTTCACTAAAATCATCTGTGTTCTGAATTTTCTCTGTAACTATTCTTTTCAGTGTTTCCAAAGAAGTTCTTATTTTGATTGCGCCAAAATCTGCTTCAAATATCTTCCCGTGTGTGAATCTTTATTTTTTGCAACGTCTTCGGGCGTTCCAACCGCGACGATTTCGCCGCCGCCGACACCGCCTTCGGGTCCCAAATCAATCACCCAATCCGCCGTTTTTATCACGTCCAAATTGTGTTCGATAACCAAAAGGCTTCCGCCATTTTCTATCAAGGCGCGAAAGGCGGCGAGCAATTTGTTAATGTCGTCGAAATGCAAGCCGGTCGTCGGCTCGTCGAAAATAAAAAGCGTTTTGTTTTTGGTTTTTTGAGCGAGATGCGCGGCGAGTTTTACTCTCTGCGCTTCGCCGCCCGAAAGTGTCGTCGCCGATTGTCCGAGCCTTAAGTATCCGAGTCCGACTTCATCGAGAACTTTTATTTTATTGACGAGTTTGCTCGCGTCTTTGAAAAATAAAATCGCTTCTCTGACGGTCAACTGCAAAACCTCCGCAATGCTTTTGCCTTTGTATTTCACATCGAGAATTTCATCTCTGAAGCGTGTGCCGCGACAATCTTCGCAGGTCAATTCGACATCGGCGAGAAACTGCATTTCAACCGTCACCGTGCCGCTTCCCTGACAAGTTTCGCAGCGTCCGCCCGGCACGTTGAATGAAAAATGCGAAGCCGTAAAACCTTTCGCTTTCGCCATATTTGTTCCGGCAAAGACTTCACGAATCGCGTCATACGCTTTGATATAAGTTACCGGATTCGAGCGCGGAGTTCTGCCGATTGGCGATTGGTCAACCAAAATCACGTCGTCAATCCGTCTCGCGCCGTTGATTTCTCTGACAACTCCAACATGGTATTTCCATTCGCCGCGTTTTTTCTTGAGTCCGGCGTAAATTACATCGTGAATCAAAGTTGATTTGCCCGAACCGGAAACGCCTGTGACGCAGACGAGCATATCGAGCGGAATTTCCACGTCTATATTTTTGAGATTGTGTTCGCGTGCGCCGATGATTTCGAGTCGGCGTTTTTTATCAACTTCGCGCCGTTTGCTCGGAATTTTTATTTCCAAATCACCGCACAAGTATTTCGCCGTCAGAGACATTCCGTCTTGAATCAGACTGAGAAAATCGCCTTCAAATACGAGATTTCCGCCGAGTTCGCCCGCGTATAAACCGATGTCTAAAATGTGGTCGGCGGAGCGCATCATTTCTTCATCGTGTTCGACAACCAAAACCGTGTTGCCGATGTCGCGCAGATTTTGCAGAATTTTGACTAGTCGCGCATTATCGCGCGGATGCAGTCCGATAGACGGCTCGTCCAAAACATACAACGTGCCGACGAGCAAGGAGCCGAGATTTGTCGCTAATTGAATGCGCTGCGCTTCACCGCCCGAAAGCGTCGAAGCCAGGCGGTCGAGCGACAAATAATCAAGTCCCACATCAACCATAAATTTGACGCGGCGGCGAATCTCCAGAATCAGTTTTTCGGCGATTTTTTCACGTTCTTCTGAAAGTTCGAGAGAATCGAAAAATTCCTGCGCTTTTTTGATGGAGAGCGCAACGATTTCGGGCAGATTCTTGCCGTCAACTTTTACATCACGCGCTTCCTGCCGCAGCCGTCCGCCGTGACATTCGGGACACAGCGCGTAGCCGCGATACTTTGACAAAAAGACGCGGACGTGAAGTTTATATTTTTTCGTCTCCAGCCATTTGAAAAACCCGCGCACGCCGCGCCAGCCGCTTGCACCTTCAAAAATCGCCTTTTTTTGAAAATCCGACAAATCAGCAAACGGAACGTCAGTCGGAATTTCACCGTTTCCGGCAAACCGCATCAATTCCTTAAAAGCCCAAGCGTATTGCGGTCGGTTGAACGGGCTGATTGCGCCTTTTTCCAAAGACAAGCGCGGATTCGGCACAATCAAATCAAAATCAATGTCAATCGAGTTGCCGAAACCTTGACAGACCGGACACGCGCCGAACGGCGAATTAAAACTAAAAAGGCGCGGTTCAGGTTCTTCATATACTGTCCCATCGTATTTGCAAATGAATTTTTCGGAAAAATTCAAGGTTTGCGGATTTTCTCCGGCGGTCAAAATCACCGCCGCACCGCTTTCACGAAAACAGATTTCAAGCGAATCAACAAGTCGCTGCCAAATTTCTTTATCGGCTTTTAGGCGGTCAACCAGCACAAATGTATCTTCAAAATCACCAAAAGAAAAATCTTCCGGTTTTTGTAGCTCAATCATTTCGCCGCCGCGCAAAAGACGCGCAAAACCGTGTCCGAGAAGACTCATCAAAACCGCCGTCGCGTTTTGTTTTTTTGATGTCGGATTGAAAAAAGTAGTTATCGGGAAAAGCACGAAAAAGCGCATTCCGCTTTCTAAGTTCTGCAAAATTTCATCGGCGGCGGATTCGGGCGAATCTTTTTTGACTTCGCGCCCGCAGACGTGGCAAAAGGTTTGACCGATCCGGGCGAATAAAAGCCGCAAGTAATCATAAATTTCGGTTTGCGTGGCAACGGTCGAGCGCGGGTTGCGCGTCGAATTCTTTTGCCGGACGGCAATCGCCGGCGCGATTCCAATGATTTCGTCAACGTCCGGTTTGTCCATTCGCTCAAGAAATTGACGAGCGTATGCCGATAAAGATTCGACGTAGCGGCGTTGACCTTCGGCGTAAATTGTGTCGAAGGCGAGCGAAGATTTGCCCGAACCCGAAACGCCTGTAACAACCGTTAATTTGTTGACGGGAAGCGAAAAGGAAATGTTCTTTAGATTATGAGTCCGCGCACCGCGCACTTCGATGGCGTCTGTTGCTTTTTTGACTGCTTGCATAGATGAAAATTCCGTCGTGTTTGCAAAATTTCATTTTAACAAATTGCGGCGGCGACGCAAAAGCGGGAATAAGTCTTCGGTGAAAATGGATATTAAACAATAGACGAACGATAATTTTGAGAAGGAGCTTTTTATGAAATTATTTTTAATATTTGCAATTCTGAGTATATTTTCGGTATTTTTAGCTTGCAGCGTGCAAAACAATACGGTTGCCGCCGACGTGCCAACGGAGTTGCCCGATGCTGTCGAGAAAAACAACCCGCCGAAAAATAAACCGCCGGTTCTGGTCGAGCTTTTCACGTCCGAAGGCTGTTCGAGTTGTCCGCCCGCCGACCGCGTTTTGATACGGCTTGAAAACGAACAGCCGAACACCGACGCGGAAATTATCACGCTGGCATTTCACGTCGATTATTGGAACAGGCTCGGCTGGAAAGACGAGTTTTCATCCAGCCTCTACAGCGAGCGGCAAAACGGCTACGCGGACAGATTTAAGTCGGACTCGATTTACACGCCGCAGATGGTTGTTGACGGGCAAAGGGAATTTGTCGGCAGCAATTTCACGACGGCGCAGAGCGCAGTCAGCGAAGCGGCTAAAAATCATAAGGCAAAAGTCGAGATTACAAACGGTGCGGATGCGAAAAATCCGAATCCGAATTTGAAGGTAAAAATCTCGGATTTGCCCGCCCACGAAAACTCGTATGTTTGGCTGGCGATTGCCGAGGACAACTTGCAGACAGCCGTCAAGCGCGGCGAAAACGGCGGAAAAACTTTGCTGCACACTTCGGTCGTGCGCGAAATGAAGCTCATCGGAGAAATCAATTCGATTGATAAAAGTTTTGAAACCGCCGCCGATTATCAGCTTGAACCGAACTGGAAGAAGAAAAATCTAAAGTTTGTCGTTTTTGTGCAGGGCAAAGAAACGAAGAAAGTCTACGGCATAAATAAAAAACTTTTAGGATAAATTCTCCTGACCTAAATCATTTTAACATCTAAACCCCGACGCTTATTGTATATTTGTCAAAAATGGCAAAATACGTAATAAGCGTTTTTTGCTCGTCCATCAAACCTGAAGAATTGAGGAAAACGATTGAATAATAGACAAAAAACGGTTAATAATAAGTCTGGAGTTTTTTATGAAGCACTTTTTCTTGATTGGAATTTTAGCCGGTTTTTTCGGCTTTTTTGTTTGGAACTTTCAAAGCAGCGCGGCGGTTGCCGATGTGCTTCAATTCCGTTCGGACAATGAGAACAAAAATAATGTGGCGAAAAATAAACAACCTGTTTTGATTGAACTGTTCACCTCCGCAGGATGTCCGACTTGCCCGCCCGCCGACCGCAATCTGACTTTCCTGGAAACGGAACAGCCTTTTGCCGAAGCCGAACTTATCACGCTTTCGCTACACGTCGATTATTGGAATTCGCGCAGTTGGAACGACGAATTTTCTGCGCC
>DATLXD010000278.1:0-12036 GCA_035575965.1 Pyrinomonadaceae bacterium
AGGCGTTTACGGATATATTCCTGCTGATAACGCTGAAAATACTTTGTCCATTTAATTTCATCAAACCCGAATTTATCGAATTCAGTTTTTTTAGATTTTGGCATCAAACTATTTTACAGATTTAATGCCATAAAGGGAATAAGTGTAATTCCGAACAACGATGGCATTGATGAATTTTTTGCAGAATTACCATTTTTATGTTAAATAATAATACTGTTTTTACTGTTTGTAAGGTTTATTCAGTATAAACGGTATAAACAGTTTATACTGAATAAATAATTTATACTATATAAACAGTATGACGGCAAAAGTTATCACGATTTGCAACCAAAAAGGCGGTTCGGGAAAAACAACTTTGAGTATGCAGCTGGCAGGAACGCTTGCCAGAATGAAAAACAAAGTTTTAGTTGTTGATGCCGACCCGCAAGGCACGGCAACACGCTGGGCAGCTTCGGCTATTGACGAAAGACCATTTCCGGCTTCAGTTGTCGGATTAAGTGCCGCTAATGAAAAAGTTCATCGGGAAGTGAAAAAATTCATTTATGATTATGACTTTATCATTATAGATTGTCCGCCGGCGGCGGATTCGCCGGTTCCGCAGAGCGCTCTGCTGATTGCCGATCTTGCACTTGTCCCGATAATTCCTTCACCGCTCGATTTATGGGCATCAGTTGGAATTAGTAAAGTTATCGAAAACGTAAGTGAGATTAACGAAGCTTTGAAGGCGCGTTTGGTAGTTAATCAATGCCAGCCGAAAACGAATTTAGCTAAAGAAACTCTGGAAATTTTGCCCGAGTTTGGCATCCTGGTCTGCAAAAATTACCTACGGCAGAGAACCGTATACCGACAGTCGGCGGTCTTCGGGCAAACGGTGCAGGATTTCGGCTCGAAAGCGAACGATGCGACTGTAGAAATAGAAGCTTTAACTAAAGAAATTATTTTGATTTTAAAGGCATAAATATAGAGAGGGAAGATTTATGGCAAAAAGAAATATGAGATCGGCTCTTAAGGACTCTTTAGTGATGGAAGAACGAACTGTCAAAGACCGATTTGAAAAAGCTGAAACCTTACTCAGGGGAAAAGAGCGGGAAAGAATTCCTATAAAGGAAAACAACCGACAAAAAGAAGAAAAGGTAAAAGTAGTACGCGATAGTTTTACGATGCCGCAAACCGATTACGAGTTAATTACATTACTAAAAAAACGTTCTCTTGAATCCGGTATTGAAATAACTAAGAGTGGGATTTTACGCGCCGGGTTACTAGCACTCAATCAAATGTCAGAAGGCGATTTCTTGAACAAAATAGGAAATGTCGAAAAGATTAAAACGGGAAGACCCAAACAAGTAATATAGTATATACGGTATAAATTAATTATACAATATAAATAGTTTATACTGTATTACCGGTCAATTCCAATTTTTGTTGAAAAGTCACAACAATATATTTTGTGCCAAAAAGCGTTGTGAAAGCGTCCGATAATGAATTGCACTCAGGGGGTCCATCCGCAGATTTGGTATAACAAATCATTAAAGAGCAATACTTATCTCACAAACATGAAACAAAATATAATATTAGACCAGATTCAAGTGCTTCAAAACTGATTATCTTTGGAATGCAGAGTAATGTGCTGGCATCCATATTCTGCTTTTTGCACCAAATCTGCGGATGGACCAATCCTAAAGTAGGTTATCGGACGCTATTAAATTTCAGGTGTTCCTAATTTATTTATCTTGTCGAATAAGTGATATGTTGTCCGAACAATCAAATTTCAAGCTCAAGTTTGAGTTAGGCACGCTGATTTTAGAACAAGCAGCCGAGAGCGATTTCGTTCCAGAAGCTTTTATCTGGGATAAACGAACAAGGCATTTCCGTGCACCAGCTTTCAAATATCGTGAAATCGTCAAGGGTCTTATCAGTGCGAAAACGGTTTATGAAGATTTTGCCAAAAGGTATGACAAATTCGATTTTCGGCAGAAATTTCAAACAAATCCGCGCCCGTATCAAACTGCGGCAATCGAAGCGTGGCGGCGTAACGAGCGTTGCGGCGTGATTGTCCTGCCGACCGGCGCGGGCAAAACTCACACGGCGACGATGGCAATCGAAATTTGCGGGCGGCAGACACTCGTCATCGTGCCGACGCTCGATTTGATGAACCAATGGTATGACCTTCTTCTTTCGACATTTAACGCCGAAATCGGTTTAATCGGCGGCAGTTTTTACGAAATCGGCGCAATCACCGTCACAACTTATGCTTCGGCGTATCGACATCAGGAACGCATCGGAAATCAATTCGGCTTGGTAATTTTCGACGAATGCCATCATTTGCCGTCGGAAGGCTACAAATACGCCGCGGAGTTTGCGATTGCGCCGTTTCGCTTGGGTTTAAGCGCAACGCCGGAACGCGCCGACGGCAACAACTCGTTGCTTGAGGAACTTGTCGGAAAATTCGTTTATCGGCTCGAAGCGCAGCAGCTTGCAGGCGAATATCTGGCTGACTACACGCTCGACAGAATCGATGTCGACTTAACTGCGGAAGAACGCGAATTATACAAAAACGAGCGGGGCATTTTTCGTGATTTTATCCGTATAAAAAATATCCGGTTCGGCTCGCTTGACGGCTGGAAAACTTTTGTGATGCACAGCGCGCGAAGCGAAGACGGCAGACGCGCGATGAAAGCCTATCGCAACTCAAAGAAAATCGCGCTCGGAACCGATGCCAAGCTGCGCGTTTTGCAGGATTTACTCATCCGTCACCGGCGCGATAAAGTTTTGATTTTTACCGCTGAAAACGAAATGGTTTATCAAATTTCAAACGATTTTTTGATTCCCGCAATCACGCACGAAACAAATGTCAAGGAAAGACGCTTTTGGCTCGAAGCCTTCAACAAAGGCGATGTTCTTGCGCTGGCAACATCGAAGGTGTTGAACGAAGGCGTAAATATTCCCGATGCTTCTGTTGCGATAATTCTTTCCGGTTCCGGTTCTTCGCGCGAACATATTCAGCGCTTGGGCAGAATTTTGCGCAAAAAGGAAAACAAGCAGGCAATTTTGTACGAAGTCGTTACGCGCAACACGACCGAAGAACACATCAGTCAACGCCGTTCTGATGCCAGACAGTTTCAAGACGCGAAAATTCGAAGTAACAAAGGCTTGACTGATAATTAAGATTATTGTAACAAAACTAAGCAAAACTCTCTTTTTTTATAGTTCTTAGTAATATAAGATAAAAACCATGCGAATCTCTGAAACTTCCTTATACTTAAATATTCTTGTGTGTCGAGCAGAGTGATTATTTTAGTGAACTGCTATGGGGAAAACAAACGCTATACACAAACTTCTAATTTTTGGTTTGCTAAACACTCTGTTACTTGGCTCGCCGACAATTTTATTTTGTCAATCGCCAAAGATAGCAATATTAAGTTTTATAAGGGAAAACTACTGGAGCGACCATTATGTAAAAATTAATAATAAACAGTCGATTGACGGGCAAATTATTGTATCTCCTTCTAGTATTGAAGTGCCGGTAAAAACAGAGCTTTTGGTTGATTTGGGTAATACGACACTTGTGAGAATGGGTCCGGGCACCAAAATGAATTTAGCTTTTGATGAAACTAAAATAACCGGTTTTCTTTCCAGAGGAAGCCTAGCGGTAAAAGTCCCGCCTAGTAACGGTCTTGATATTCAAACAATTGATGGTGTAATTTCTACCCCGAATCAAAATCAAGAAAATGTTGTAACCATCAATTTTGTAAACGGTAAAACGCAAGTTAAAACAATATCCGGTTTTGCTTCACTAAACGGAATTTTGATTACATCGGGAGAATCTTTTACTGCCGGAGATTCAACAGTCAAAAACGTAATGTTAACGCCGCATTCATCCGTTTACTCTTATTTAGTAATTCCTGCCGCAACTATTTTGTTTAATTTATTCAAAAGCAATCAAACAACATACCGTTCAAATTTCGGTGTCGAGCAGACTAATGTAGGACCAATAAAATAATGGCGGGTTGTTTGGTAATAACTTAGTCGGGGTCGCCAACCAACAAACTTTTCTACCGGATTTTCAAAAATTTCCATGCCTGCATAAATTTTACAATTAAAATTATATAAGTTTTTCGGCTGTTTCCCCCAATTCACGCGGGAGAATTTTTGTTTTGTAAAAAACAACGTTTTCACTCTCCCAAAGAGGTTCTTCGCGGCTGCCGCGCAAATCTTGTCCGGCGGCGAAGATGAATTTACGAAAATTTGCCGCTTGAAATTCTTCGATTCGCTTCTTTAGCGATTTCGGCGTCCAAAAGCCTAAAACATCTAGATAGATTTTATCAGCGTCAGGCGAAATCAGAACAAAATCGGGGATAAAAGCGGTTTTTCCTAAATCAACTACCTCCCGGTTTTCCTGCAATTGCCAATTAACTGACGATTTTTTCCAATCTTTTTGCAATCTTTCGATGTCGGAATTTTTGTATTCCGGCTCGTCCGAATAATATGACTTTAATTCGGTTTGTTCGCTGGAAAGTTCGTAAAAAGCGTTTCCGCCTTCCTTTTGGGCAATTTCAGCAGACATTTCCCAGTCTTTGCAAAGAAGCATCGCGGGCAGAAAAACCGCCATTTGAATTCCGTATTTTTGTGAGCGTTGAAAAAGCGAAGCCGCGCCCGTCAACGTTATTTCGTAACCGTTTGCGGCATTTCCCCGAACCGAATGAATCAAACCGAAATGCTTTATCCAGCCGAAAATCGAACGGTAATTTTGCGTGTCGGACGGCGCAACCCGGATTTTCATCTCGACGCATTTGTATAAAAGTGCTTGCGCCTGCGCGAGATTGTAGCGGTCGAGCAAATCCGCGGGCGCGATTGTTTCAAAGCGAATCAGTTTTTGCTGTGCGGACAAATCGGCGTAAAGGCTTGAAACGATTGTTTCCGCGTCGGTCTTAAATTCGTCGGCGACAGTTTTTAAGACTTCGCTTTTTTGTTTGGAATCGGGCAAAACCGGCTGAAATTTTCCGGCTTCGAGAAAGACTTTTTGGCGAATCGCGCTTGGTTCGGCGACGCTTGCCGTTTCAAATTCGGAACGGTCGGACAGCAGTTTGATAAAGCCGCGCAAAATTCTATAATCCGTCCCCGTGCCGACGTATTCTTCCAATTCGCGTTCGAGTTCGCCGCGCGTTTTGCCTGCAAATTCTTCAAAAATTTTGACTAAAATGTCAGCGTCGCGCAGATAACCTGCATCGTTTGTTTTGAGCAGTCGCGGAGTAATTTTATCGCCGCGCCGCCAACTGATGGCTAAATCGGAAGTCAACATTCTTTTACGGTTTCAAAGGTTTTATTTTGTTTTTCAAAATGCCTGTAATATGATTTAACGGTAGTGAATGAAAAGTAATGTCGAACAAATCTTTTACCGCCGAGACGCACGAGATGCAGAGGTTTTGCCGAAATTCGTCGAGTTTTCTCCGCGTTTTTTTGCGCTTGCTCGGCGTCTCTGCGGTAAGTGTACTAGTTTTAGTTCATTACTGATTTAAGAAAATTTCAAACTCATCGTCTGATGGTTAAATTATATGAATAAATTTTGTTTTATGAAATTTGCAATCACGTTTTCAATTTTGTTTGCCGCCGAAAACGTCCTTGCCCAACAGGCTAATAACAATACGCCGCTTGCGTTCACCGCCGCCGATTACGCCCGCGCAGAGAAATTTCTCGGCTACAACACCGCGCCGCTCGTCGACCACGCCGGCGTGCGTCCCGTCTGGCTCGCGGACGGGCGTTTCTGGTATCGCAATTTGCAGGCGCAGGGAAGTGAATTTATCTTGGTGAATCCGGCAAACGGAGCACGGCAGACTGCTTTTGACCAGACGAAAATCGCGTCTGCACTTTCTGCCGCCACCGGGACAAAATTTGAAGCAGCGCGTTTGCCGTTCACGTCATTTGATTTGTCAGCCGACAGCCAAAAAATTTCTCTTGACATTGGGAACAAAAAGTGGAATTGTGATGTGTCGGGCAGACAATGCACTGTCGGAACAGATTCAGCAGCAGGTAATCAAAATCGCAGCTCTAATGAATCTTTATCGCCCGACAAAAAACTTGCCGCTTTTATCCGCGATTGGAATTTGTGGACGCGCGATGTCGCCACTGGAAAGGAAACGCAATTGACGACCAACGGTATCAAGGATTTCGGTTACGCCACCGACAACGCGGGCTGGACGCACAGCGACCGCGCGATTTTGATGTGGTCGCCGGATTCAAAAAAGATTGCGACGTTTCAGCAAGACCAGCGCAAAACAGGCGATATGTATTTAGTTTCGACGAATGTCGGGCATCCGAAGCTCGAATCATGGAAATATCCGCTGCCGGGCGACGAAAACGTCACGATGATTGAGCGTGTCATCATTGAAGTCGACAACCCGAAAGTGGTTCGGCTAAAGCTGTCGCCCGACCAGCATCGTACGACGCTCTGCGACGACGTTTCCTGCAACGGCGACTTCACCGATGTCGAATGGAGCGCGGACGCTTCCAAACTGGCTTTCGTTTCGACAACGCGCGACCACAAACGAGCGGATTTGCGCGTGGCTGATGCGGCGACGGGCGTGATTCGAGATGTGATGAGCGAAACCATCGCCACGCAATTTGAATCAGGAACGCAAACGGTCAACTGGCGTTATTTGCCCGCTTCAAACGAAATCGTCTGGTTTTCCGAGCGCGACAATTGGGGACATTTGTATCTCTACGATTTGACGACCGGAAAATTGAAAAACCGAATCACGAGCGGCGATTGGACGGTTACGCGATTGCTCAAAGTTGACGACAAAAACCGTGTTCTGTATTTTCTCGCGGGCGGACGCGAAAAAGGACGCGACCCGTATTTCGCGCATTTTTACCGCGTCGGTTTTGACGGAAAAAATCTCGCTCTGCTCACGCCGGAAGATGCAAATCACGACATCACTTTGTCGCCGAATGAAACCTATTTCGTTGACAATTATTCAAAACCGGACGTTCCGCCTGTAACCGTTGTGCGCGATATGAGCGGAAAGCTCGTTAATACGCTTGAGAAAGCTGACATTTCACGCCTTTTGGCAACCGGCTGGAAACCGCCGCAGCCGATTGTCGTCAAAGCGCGTGACAATGTAACAGACCTTTACGGATTGATGTTCACGCCGACGAATCTCAATCAGAACGCGAAAAAGAAATATCCGATTATCAATTACATTTACCCGGGACCGCAGAGCGGCAGCGTCGGCAGCCGTTCGTTTTCCGCCGCCCGCAGCGACCATCAGGCTCTCGCCGAACTCGGTTTTGTCGTCGTCTTGATTGACGGAACGTGCAATCCGCTCCGCTCAAAGAAATTTCACGATGCGTGTTACGGAAATATGGCTGACAACACTTTGCCCGACCAGATAACCGGAATGCAGCAGCTTGCCCAAAAATACCCCTTTATCGACATCGAGCGGGTCGGAATCTGGGGACACTCCGGCGGAGGTTTTGCGGCGGCGGCGGCGATGTTTCGCTTCCCGGATTTTTTCAAAGTCGGTATCAGCGAATCGGGCAATCACGACAACCGCAATTACGAAGACGATTGGGGCGAGCGTTACGTCGGCTTGCTTGTCAAAGACGCAAGCGGCAAATCGAATTACGAAGACCAGGCAAATCAAAATTTCGCCAAAAACTTGAAAGGAAAGCTGCTGCTCGCGCACGGCACGATGGACGACAACGTGCCGCCGGACAACACACTGCTCGTCGTTGACGCGCTGATAAAGGTGAACAAGGATTTCGATTTGTTGATGATACCGAACGCCAGGCACGGTTTCGGCAGCGCAACTTATTATATGATGCGCCGCCGATGGGATTATTTCGTGCGTCATTTGCTGGGTGTGGAGCCGCCAAAGGAATACGAGCTGCGTCCGAAACAAATCGTGCGCTGACAGGTAATTGTCAAAACGGTTTGACGAATTTTCGATTTTGGCGGCAACTCTGAAAAAATTGCAACTTTTTTGGCAAAACGCAGCGTCTATAACGCTGTTAAAAAGGCGATTGGATATTAGAATTTTTAATTTGATTCGGCTGCCCAAAAAGGTTTAGGTTATATATTTGTGAATGTCGGAGTGAAAATAAAATGAAGATTTGTTCCGTTTGTCAACGTCGTTACGAAGATGCCGCCCTCGACTGTGAAGAAAATCACGGCTCGCTGGTAACGGCACGTTCGGGTACTCGTGAAATAATTGCAAATTACCGCTTGGATTTTTTACTGGAACGCGACGCGGCGGGTGAGACATATCAAGCGACGCGCACCGGTTTCGACCAGCCTTTTATCGTCAAAGTAATTTCTCCAAACTCGCTGGGCGGTGTGGAGCAGCGTGAAAAAATTCAAAGTGAAACGCGAGCTGCCGCCGGTATAAATCATTTGAATATAGCCCGCGTCTACGAGTCCGGTTCAACCGGCGACGGTAAGTTTTATATCGTCACGGAACCAATCAGTGGTCAGACTTTAGGCGAATGTCTGCGAAAGGTCGGTGCGTTTCCCGAAGCCGAAGCAGTAATGATTGCCAGGCACGCGGCGGAAGCACTGGAAGCGGCACACAGCGTCGGCGTAGTTCACCGCGCCGTTAGTCCGGCGAATATAATTCTCGCTCAAGACGGACAAAAGCTGGCGGTCAAGCTGCAAAACTTTGATTTCGGCGGCATCGAACAACAAAGCGTCGTCGCCGGTTTTTCAGATGCCAAGCCGCCAATCGACACGCTCCGCTATATGTCGCCGGAGCAATGCGCCGGACAAGTGGCGGGCGCCCCGTCGGACATTTACAGCCTCGCCGTCGTGCTTTATGAAATGCTCTGCGGACGCTCGCCGTTCGGCGCGCCGACATCTGCGGCAATCTCCGACCGGCGGATTAACGAGCAGCCGCTCGAAACGCTCGGCTTTGACACGCGGGCGTTGGTAAAGCATATTTTGCGGGAATCGCTTCAAAAAAGACCGGAAGCCAGACCGCAGAGCGCAGGCAAGTTTGCGCGTCAGCTGCGCCATATCGAACAGCTCCTGGGATTACCGGTAACGACTTCGCAGGAGGTTACGAAATCTTCGACAGTGAACGAATCCGCCGCTGCGCCTGTTGTTTTTAACGACACGCCGACACCGGACGCGGGCATGTCGCCGTCAGAAAAATATCAACCGCGCGCGATGACGACGCAAAAAATCGCGGACAGGATTTTACCGACAATTTCGCTTGCTGCCTCGTCCCCTATCGAGAAAATCGAAGAAAACACAATCGCCGCCGCTCCCTTCTCCGAACCTGAGTCGATTCGCGTCGGGAAAAAAGTGGTTGGTGTCGAATCGTTTGCGGCAGAACCGATTTTTGTCAAGAAAAAAGAATCGAGCGTCATTCCGTTTGAATCCGACCCGATTTCCGTCAAGAAAAAATTTGTATCCGAGCCAATCGTCGTTCGGAAAAATCAGTTTGAAGCGGCTGCGCTCGAATCCGAGACGATTTTTATTAAACGGAAAAAAGCCGACATCGCTGCACCCGTGCCGGAAGTGATTGATTTGCCCGATGCCGATGTTAAGAAAACAAGAAAAAGGCAGTCAACCGCGCCGATTTTTGCAAATTCTTTCAACGAAAAGCACGTCCGGCATTTGCCGACACGCCGACCGCTATTCATCGGCGCGAGTCTTTTAGTTTTGCTGGCTTCCGTTTTGTTCGGCGTGTTGTTGTATAATCGGCAGCATCAGCCGTCAGCCGTGCAGCCGACAATTGCCCGCACATCGCCTGTTTCTTCCACATCACAACCGCAGGAAACGGTTTCCGATACGAGCAACGACACGACGGAATCCGATGTGGCGGGAATTGAAAAATCTGCGTCGGCTGCAATTGAAAAATCGCCTGCGGTAGTATCGAAACGCGAAAATCAATTGCGCGAAGACAAACCGACAACCGACAAAGCGGCGCAACAAAACAAATCGCCTAAAAATCAAACCGCGCGTGAAAATTCGGCGGCGACGCAAACCGACGGCGGCACTCGCTCGCGGGTAGTGTCGGCGGACGGCACTGCGCAGACCGAATTAAGCACCTCGTTCGACCGCTGGGTTACCGCGACGAATGCGCGGAACGTCGAGCAGCAGATGAATTATTACGCGCCGAAGCTCAACTCTTACTACCGCACGCGAAACGTTTCGCCGGAGTCGGTGCGAGCTGAAAAGAAACGCGCTTTTGATCGTGCCGGTACCGTCGACATAAAAACGAGCAAGCCGGAAATCGCTTTAAGTCCCGACGGAAAAAGCGCGACGATGCGGTTTCGGAAAAAATACGTCGTCAAGGAAGGACAGCGCAGCCGCAACGGCGAAGTTTTACAAGAACTGCAATGGGTCAAATCCGGCAACAGCTGGCGAATCGTCAGCGAGCGCGACGTGAAAGTGATTAATCGCTAGGCAAATCCGGCGGTGTCAGAGTTGTATATCTGACCGCCAATTATCTCTTCTCGAATCGAATAAATTTCTGGTATAAACCAAAAGTAGTGCGACAAGAAATTTTCGCCGCCGAGACGCAGAGTTTTCGCCGAATTTCACCCTTGGATTTTCTCTGCGTTTCACCGCGTTATCTTTGCGCCTCTGCGGCGAAATCGTTGCTTTTAGCTCATTAATAAACTTTCAAGGGATGTTAAAACGTTCACAAAAACGGGGAAAGTTTCTCTGTTTTTTGCGACGGTTAATTGTTCTCAAACTTTCCGAAGTTAGCGGAATTTTCTAAAATTCCTGGCTAAAATTTTTTGAGTTCATTATTTTCAATCACCAAAATTGATTATTAATTTATGAAAAAACATCAATCACTCGCTTTATTTGCGCTGTTTTTTATCGTTTTCGGTTTTTCGCCCGCTTCGGTTTCGGCAAAAGACCAATGGCTGCGCGTGCGCTCGAAAAACTTCAATCTCGTCGGCAACGCCAGCGAAAAAGACATTCGCAAAGTGGCGACCAAGCTCGAGCAATTCCGCGAAACTTTTCGCCAAATTTTCAACCAAACCAACTTAAATTCCTCGATTCCGACCAACGTCGTCGTTTTCAAAAGCAAGTCGGCATACAAACCTTTTCTGCCAAAACGCGCCGACGGAAAAGCCGACACCGGAATTGCCGGATATTTTCAGCCGGGCGACGATGCCAACTACATCACGATTTCGACCGAAGGCGAAGATGCCGACACTTACGGCACTATTTTTCACGAATACGTGCATTTTATCGTCAACACGAATTTCGGAAAAAGCGAAGTTCCGACCTGGTTTAACGAAGGTTTAGCCGAATACTATCAAACGTTTGCGATTGAAGAAGACCAGAAAGCGAAGCTCGGTCTACCGCAGAGCCAGCATTTGTATCTGCTTCAGCAAACCAAACTGATTCCGCTCGAAACGCTTTTTAAAATCAGCAATTACGCGCTTCATCAAAACGGCAACCATTCGCGCAGTATTTTTTATGCCGAAGCCTGGGCGTTGATTCATTACCTCGTGCAGAGCGGAAAAACCGAAGGACTCGGAAAATTTCTGACGCTTTCGCTAAAAGACGTTCCGTCGGAAAAAGCGTTTCAGGATGCTTTTCAGATGTCTTACGCGCAGATGGAAAAGGAATTAAAAAAATATGTCGAGCAAAATACTTATAAATATTCGCTGGTAACTTTCAAAAACAAACTCGTTTTTGAAAACGAAATGCAGACCACGCCGATGTCCGAAGCCGAAAGCAACGCTTATCTCGGCGATTTGCTCTATCACACGAACCGCCACGACGATGCCGAAGCGTATCTGCAAAAAGCAATCCAGCTCAAGCCTGATTCGAGTATGGCGAACACGAGTCTCGGAATGGTTAAAATCAAGCAGAGAAAATTTGACGAAGCAAAAAAATATTTGGAAAAAGCTATTTCCGAAGACCAGAAAAATCATCTCGCCTTTTTCAATTACGCTCTTTTGCTGAGCCGCGAAGACCGCGACGAATTCGGTTATGTCAGGTCGTTTCCGCCGGAAAAAGCGGCAAAAATGCGCGAGCTTTTGAAGAAAGCGATTGCGATAAATCCGACTTTT
>DATLXD010000279.1:0-2146 GCA_035575965.1 Pyrinomonadaceae bacterium
AAAATCCAGTTCGACGAGAAAAAGCAATCCGACGATTTTGCCGCCGAGTTGTTCAACCAAATCGACAACCGCTTTTGCCGTTCCGCCCGTGGCAAGCAAATCGTCCACGATTAAAACGCGATGACCGGTCCCAACCGCGTCTCTGTGCATCTCCAAAGTATCTTGTCCGTATTCCAAATCATACGATACGGAAACTTTTTCGGCGGGAAGTTTTTTCGGTTTGCGAACGGGAACAAAGCCCGCGTTCAAATGGTAAGCAAGCGGCGCGGCAAAGATAAAGCCGCGCGATTCGACACCGATTATCGTGTCAATCCGCTCGCCTTTGAACTGGTCGCCGAGCGCGTCAATCGTCTGCCGCAAGCCTTCCGCATCTTTCAAAAGCGTCGTAATGTCGTAAAAATTGATGCCTACTTTTGGAAAATCAGGCACTTCGCGTATTAGTTTTCTTAAATGCTCCATTTAATCAGTTATCAGTTGTCAGTTACCAGTTTTTGTTGACTGCTAACTGGTGACTGTTGACTGCAATCATCTTTCGATTCTAAATGATGAATATAAATTGCCCGGCTCTAAAACTATTTCTTCGAGATGCTCGACTTTTGAAAACTTCGGTCCCGCCGTCAAATCGTGCTTGAAAGCCTCGACCGCTTTTTCATTTCCTTCGGTCAAAACTTCGACTCGCCCGTCTTTCAAATTGCAGACATAGCCCCGAACTTGGTGACGTGCGGCGGCGCGCTGGGCAAAAAACCGGAAGCCGACACCCTGCACAAATCCGCTGATGATAAATTTTCTGGCAACAACCATAAGTCCAAAGCCCAATATCCAAAGTCTAAAATTCAATGTCCAAACCGACTTTGACTTTGGGCTTCGGACTTTAGACTTTGGACTAGCCAAGCGCATCAAGGCATTCCGCTAAATTCCGTCGCCGGCAGGTATAGACGGGCAAACCGCGCAGCATAAAACGGCTGGCGGTCGTCTGCCGCAATTCTTCGGCAAGGGCGAGAAAATCCTTCGGCTCGTCGGTTTCAAAACTGACGATATATTCTTCGTCGCTGAAACCGAAGGTGTGCGTCAGATGAATTTTTATATTCTCGAATTTTTTCCCGACCATAAAATTTTCTTCGATTAGCGCGTGGCGTTCTTCGTCGGATTTGTCATACCAATCGCGGTTTTTTGCGCACGGGTAAAGGAAATGATATTTTTTTGCGCCGGCGACAATGTGAAAACGATCTTCGGCGTTATTTCCGTTTGAAGCGATGAACATCCGCTTTTTTGTAAAGGAAAGATAGTTGTCGGCGGTTTCGA
Organism: Pyrinomonadaceae bacterium; assembly: GCA_035575965.1. Taxonomy (GTDB): domain Bacteria; phylum Acidobacteriota; class Blastocatellia; order Pyrinomonadales; family Pyrinomonadaceae. The sequence continues at coordinate 1,303 of DATLXD010000279.1, forward strand.
GAAAACTTCCCAAATTCGTGCGGTAGAGCCGCGCGGTCATTTCCTGAATTAAATCCAGAGACTCGCCGACGCGCCAAAACATCAAATCAGCTTTTGAATCGAAACCGACGAGCGAATAACTGAAAAGCAAAAGATTTTTGCCGAATTCGTCGAAAGTATTCTGAAATTCGCTTTTAAAAATCCGTTTCGTTTCCGTGTCGAGCTTGCGCCAGTCGGAATTAACGCGCAAAAACATAAAATTAACAAATTGCTTTTCGATTTTCGGAAACTGCTGAGGTTTTTTATTATCGGAGACAAGACGCAAACCGTTTGTCTCCAGAGTTTCCCTTTCCAAATTAACTGATTCCATTATTTTATGTTAGATGTTAGATTTTAAGTTTTGAAAAATGAAAGTTCAGATTGTCATTTATCGCCTGCTCGAAAATCGCCGATTGCGCGGTTAAGATTTTGGTTTTGAGAAACACCAAATCTACCCGTTTATTGTGCCAAGTTTCGCCGCCGTTGTCCAAAGCGGAAACCCTTGTCAGCTAGATTATCAAATATCTTCTTTCTCTGTTCCGGCCAAAAACAAATAGGAATACATCGCAATTCCCGTCAAGATTCCTGTGCCGAATTTTACCGGCGGCGGAAGGTCGGACGGTGAAAGAAAGCCTTCGATAATTCCAGCAATCACCAGCAGAAACACGCAGCCGACGACAATCCGCACGGCTTCGAGTCCCTTTTTTTTTAAGGCTTGCGCTCTGGTTAAATCGCCCGGATTAATCATCGCGTATCCAATCATCATTCCCGCGCCGCCGCAAATGTAAATGCACGAAAGCTCGATAACGCCGTGTCCGACGACAAA
>DATLXD010000280.1:0-5215 GCA_035575965.1 Pyrinomonadaceae bacterium
TTTTCCATTTACCATTTACCATTTACCATTTACCATTTACCATTTACCCGATGCCTTTTGAACTCAAACTTGCGTGGCGATATTTTCGCGTGCGGCGAAAAAGTCTGGTGCGTTTTACGTCATTCGTAGCGATTATCGCAATTGCGGCGGGCGTGGCAAGTTTGATAATCGCTCAATCACTTGCTCGCGGCTTTAGTGATGAAATGCAGGACAAAATCCTGGCAAACACAGCACATATTTCCGTTTTCTCGATTAATGAAACAAAGATTGTCGATTGGCAAAAAATCAAGGAAAATTTGGAGAAGTTGGAAAATGTTAAATCAGTTTCCCCGACAACTTATGGAAATTCGATTATCGTCGGAACGCAAGCGACAAGTTATTCGATTCTGCGAGTAGTCCAAAGTTCAAAGTCCAAAGTCCAAACTCAAAAAGAACTTGAGATAAACAACGAACAACGAACAACGGACAACGGACAAATTTTTATTTCGCTCGGTGCAATTCTTGCCCAAAAAATTGGATTAAAAAAAGGCGATGAAGCGCGAATTATCACGTTTGAAAATGAAACCGCGCCGCAGACTTCCAATGTTCGCATCGAAGACATTTTTCAAACGGGACTTTACGAATACGACGCGACTTGGATTTATATTTCACCGGCAGATTTTGCCAAACTTCACCAAACGTCGAATTTTACGCCGACAATTCTTAGCATTTCGGTCAAAGATATTTATAAAGCCGACGAAATCGCGTGGGAAGTTCGCGCGAAATTAGGCGAAGGTTTTCGCGTGCTTGACTGGCAGGAAGCAAATCAACCGCTTTTTGCCGCGCTCAGTTTAGAGAGAAAAGTCGCGTTGGCGATAATTTCGCTGATAATTTTTATCGCGGCTTTGAATATCACGACGACGCTTGCGCTGCTGGTTAATGAACGCCGGCTCGACATTGCGATTTTGAGAACGTGCGGTGCGCGAACGAAAAATTTGATTTTTATTTTTTTATTTGAAGGCTTGCTTCTCGGATTTTTGGGAATCTTCGGCGGCGTTGTTTTAGGTTTGCTCGGTTGTTTCCTCGGAAATTATTTCCAAATCATCAATCTTTCGGCGGAAGTTTATTCGCTGCGCTACATTCCGTTTCACCCGCATCTAACGAATGTTTTGCTGATAATTTCCATTGCGTTTTTGTTATGTTTAGCGGCGACCGTTTATCCTGCACTAAAGGCGAGTCGCATCAAACCTTTGGAAAATTTGAGAACGCAATAAGATTTGTAACAAAGATTTGGGACACGGATAAAACGGATAAGGCAGATAAATGCGAATAAACCTTAAAACGACATTAATCATAAAAAATTCAGTTTAATCTGTATCTTAACAAAAAAATTCTTTGGGTTTTCATATTATTTGCAACCCTGTACAGACAAGTCTTAAAAATTTCATCCTTGAAAAATTTAGTATTTAGGTTCAGACTTTGTTTGTAGTAATTTCAGTTTATAGAAAGTCGAAGCAATTATTTTATGTTTGAACGCTACACGGAAAGAGCGCGGCGCGTAATTTTTTTCGCCCGCTACGAAGCTCTGCAATACGGCTCGCAGGTCATCTCGCCCGAACATATTCTGCTTGGTCTGATGCGCGAAGACAAAACCATCTCGGCGCGGTATTTTCCGTTTCGCAACACTTTGACGGTGGATGAGATTCGGCGCGAAATCGAGGAAAGAATCGTTCTGCGCGAGCGCATTCCGCAATCCGCCGAACTGCATCTGGCGCCGGAAACTAAGCGAATTTTGGTGTTTGCCGGCGAAGAAAGTCAGCGGCTCGAAAATCGGCACATCGGACCCGAACACCTTTTTTTGGGCTTGGTGCGTGAGGAACGCTCGGTGGCGGCAGAAATTTTTTATCAATATGGACTTCGCCTCAAGGACGTGCGTGATGAAATTGCCAGACAAAACGGCTTTCCGAATCTCTACGCGGGCGGCGGCGCAAAATCCGACGTTCCTCACTTGCAGGAATTTACCAGAGATTTGACTTCGGAAGCTGACACCGGAAAATTCGATCCGCTTGTCGGACGCGAAAAGGAAGTCGAGCGAATCATCGAAATTCTTTGTCGGCGGACGAAAAATAATCCGGTGTTAATTGGTGAAGCGGGCGTTGGGAAAACGGCGATTATTGAAGGTCTCGCGCAGAGAATCGTTGATAAAAATGTTCCTTCATTCCTTGAAAACAAACGCATTTTATCGCTCGATTTATCCTTGGTTGTGGCGGGAACAAAGTATCGCGGACAATTTGAAGAACGCCTCAAAAAAATTATCGGCGAACTTAAGGAACACGACCAATACATCGTTTTTATAGATGAGCTTCACACTTTAGTCGGCGCAGGCTCGGCGGAAGGAACGCTTGATGCGGCAAACATTTTAAAACCCGCGCTTTCGCGTGGTGAAATTCAATGTATCGGCGCGACTACGCCGAGCGAATTTCGCAAATCAATCGAACGAGACCGCGCTTTAGAACGTCGTTTTCAATCAATCAAAGTCTTGCCGCCGACCGAAGAAGAAGCCTTAAAAATCGTTCAAGGAATTGCCGAAAGATACGAAGCGTTTCATCAAATTCGTTACTCGAAAGAAGCATTGGAAGCGGCGGTTTATCAAACAAATCGTTACATTCCCGACCGATTTCTGCCCGACAAAGCGATTGACGTTTTGGACGAAGCAGGCGCACGCGCTAAACTTCGCTACAGCCAAGAAGCCGTTTCCGAACCTTCGTGGAAAGAAACGGTCGAAAATTGGAAACGCGCCGCCGCCAGCGACGACCAGCTTTTCGCCTTTGAACTGAAAACGATAGAAGATTCGTTTTTCGCGGTAAAAGTTTCAAAAGACGATGTTGAAGAAGTGATTGCGCGCCAGACAGGAATTCCCGTAAGCTCGATAAAACAGGAAGAAGCGAAAAAACTTCTGAACATTGAAACGGAACTTCACCGGCGAATTATCTCACAGCGTCCGGCAATTTCCGCACTGGCAAGAGCAATCAGGCGTTCGCGTGCAGGCTTGAAAAATCCGAATAAGCCTGTCGGCTCGTTTTTGTTTTTGGGTCCGACGGGCGTTGGCAAAACTGAAGTCGCCCGCAGTTTGGCGGAATTTCTGTTCGGCTCGGAACGCGCTCTGATTCGTTTTGATATGTCGGAATTTATGGAAAAGCATACGGTTTCGAAATTTATCGGCTCGCCGCCCGGATACGTCGGACACGAAGAAGGCGGACAACTTACCGAAAAACTTCGTCGTGCGCCTTATTCATTGGTCTTATTCGACGAAATCGAAAAGGCGCATCCTGACCTTTTCAATGTTCTGCTGCAAGTTTTTGAAGACGGCGCGTTGACCGATTCACAAGGAAACACGATTGACTGCAAAAACGCGATTTTTATAATGACCTCGAACATCGGCGCGAGATTTATTCAAAAACGCGCTTCGCTCGGCTTTCAGACCGGCGCGGATGCTTCGCGCCAAAAAATGGAAGAGAAAGTTTTGAGCGAAGTTAAAAAAACATTCGCGCCCGAATTCGTCAATCGTCTCGACGAAATCATTATCTTCGACGAATTGATAGACGAGGATTTAACGCAGATTATTGATTTGCAGCTCGACAAACTCAACGAAATTTTGACCAAACACGCCTTGCAGATTCGGCTGACCGACGAAGCCAAACAATGGCTGATTAAAAAAACCTGTGCCGACCGCAGCTACGGCGCGCGTCCGCTTCGCAGAGCTTTGCAGAAATATGTCGAAGACGAGCTTTCCGAAGCCTTGATTCAAGGAAAACTGAGCGAAGAAAGCCTTGTGGAAGTCTTTGCGGAAAATGACCGGCTGGCGTTTCGCCCGATTCGGCTCGAAGCGTTGGAAAATGTTTTTTTGGAACCGGCTTAGTCGCACATACAGCGACGGAAAGGCAAAAGTCAGACATTAATTTCTGAGTTTTGCCTTTTTACTTTTTACTTTTTACTCTACTTGTTTTTCCTTTTGCGGTTTTATCTGTATAATTCGGAAGTTTGTTGTGAAGAGTGTCGCGCGAGGCAACCAAGACTTGAAGAAAAGAATCAAAGTTCGCGTATTAACCCAACGCAAAAGCCTTTGTAAAAACTTTTTTGGTATTGATATTTTTTTATTTGGATATAAAAGGCAAAAATCTTTCCGAGGCTCATCAGAAGCCGGAAAAATCTGCAACTATAAGGAAAACGGTTTTATGCAAATTCTTCGCGCTTTCGGGCTTGTTTTATTGAGTTTTATCTTTTTGGCAGTATCTGTTGCAGCCAAAACCGAAGATAAAACAAACGACATTCCGAATACCGAAGCGGTCAAACAACAGCAATTAGTTGAAGATGTCAGCATTGAAGGCAATCGCCGTCTGCGCGATGAAGATTTGCTTTACTACGTTGAAACTAAAAAAGACGATGTTTACAATCCCGCGCAGCTCGAACGCGATTTGCAGGTGCTTCTGTCGCTCAACTTTTTTGATAAAATCGAATCGCAAGTTTTGATTGAACCAGGTCAGCGCGGTGGAGTAAACGTCATTTTCCGTGTCAAAGAATTGCCGATTATTCGTGATTTGCAGTTTGAAGGCTTGAAAGCCGTTCCCGAATCCGACGTTTTGAAGGCTTTCCGCGAACAGCGCGTCGGCATTTCCAAAGAAGCCTATTACAATCCGGTCAACGCCCAGAAAGGAATTCGCGTCATCCGCGAACTGCTTGCCTCAAAAGGTTTTCCGAACGCCAAAGTTACTGTTGATGACGAAGTAGTTTCGGCAACTTCAACCGCCGTTACTTTTACTGTCGAACAAGGCAATCGTTCGCGCATCGTCGATATAGAATTTGAAGGCAATGAGGCTTTCAAAGACGGCGAGCTTCGCGGTCAGCTTCTGCTCGTCAAGGAAACCGGACTCATTTCGCGCTTTAAGGGACAAGATATTCTCGACCTCAGGAAGCTGGAATACGATTTGCAAAAAAATGTCCGGTCGTATATGTTCTCGAAAGGTTATTTTCAAGCCAGAATCGGCGAGCCGCAGGTCGTCGGATTGGGTTACAAACGCACGGGCATTCCGGTTTTGGGGACATTGCCGCTGCCGCTCGTTTCTTCAAAAGACGACACATTAAAAATCATCGTTCCCGTGACCGAAGGCAGAGTTTTCCGCGTCGGCGAGTTGAAGGTCGAAGGTAATTCCATTTTTAGCGAACAGCAAATTTTAGC
>DATLXD010000281.1:0-1866 GCA_035575965.1 Pyrinomonadaceae bacterium
ACGCTTGTTTTCATCCCATTCAAATTTCATTGTAGTTACAATGCTGACAAGCGTCAATTATTTATTTCTCTGCTGTTCGAGCCAGATTTGATAGGCGGCTTTGGCGCGTTCAAAATCGCGGGCGTTGTTGAAAAAGACCGATGTTCCGTCAGTTTTTGATACGTCCAGAACGTAATAAATATAATCGGTTTGCGCCGGATTCAAAGCAGCTTCGAGCGCGCTTTCGCTGACCGAAGAAATCGCGCCGGGCGGAATGCCGCCGAAACGTCTGGTGTTATACGGCGAATCGACCTCCAAATCGCTTTTGTGTATCGTGCCGTCCCAACGGTTTTGCATTTTGGCGATATAAACAGCGGTTTGGTCAATACCGAGCGGTATGTTTTTCGCTATCCGATTGTAAATGACTGAAGCGACGACGGGACGTTCTTCTTCGACGTGCGATTCGGTTTCGACGAGTGAAGCAATAGTTACGATTTCGTGCGGAGTTCTACCTAACTGTCGGGCTTTTTCGTTCCATTCAGGTTTCCAAGTTTTTTTGAACTGCTCGACCGTCGCTTTGATTATTTCCTGCGGCTTCACATCACGCGGAAAGCTGTAAGTGCTTGGAAACATATAGCCTTCGAGGCTTTTCGCCGCCGGGTCAAAATCCTTTATCAATGAAACGTCATTCATTAAAGTCAAAACCGCTTTTTCGTCCACCGGCGGATTCTGCGGGAATTTTTCGGCGATACGTTTTGCAATGTCAAAGCGCGTGTAGCCTTCGGGAATTGTAAATTTTACGGTGCGTTCTTCGCCTTTTTCGAGTTCCTTCAAAACTTGAAGCGGAGTAATCGGCGACTCGAATTGATATTCGCCGGCTTGCAGCTTGTTTGCATCGCCGAATGAACGCAGGTAAATTTGTGCCGGCAGTTCACTTTGCAAAACGCCTTCGGCGGAAAGTTTTTCGACGATTTGATTCGGCATCGAGCCTTTCGGAATCTGGATAAATTGATTGGCTTTGTCGTGGCTGTGCGGTTTGTTCAGCGAATTGTAAAACCAATATGAAACGCCGCCGACGGCAATGATTGACAGCAAAAATAAAACGAATAAAAATTTTATAAATCTCATCGAGTTAGATTTTATCAGAAAAACTAACAGCAGATAAACATTGAACACAGATAAAGTTTTAGTATCCATTTATGAAAAGAATTTTTGTAGCAATTGATATATCAGACGAAGCGCGGGCGAAAACTGCCAATTATACCGAAAGTTTACGTGACGAATTTCCACAAGTCCGCATCGGTTGGGAAAGAGCGGAAAAACTCCATTTGACATTGAAATTTCTTGGCGAGGTTGACGAAAAACAGTTGGCAAAATTAACTGCTGCGGTCGAAGAAACGGCGCAGCAGCTTTCAAATTTCAAATTGCAAATCACTGAAACGGGCGCATTTCCTTCAAAAAGAAACGCGAGAATTTTATGGCTCGGCGTGCATGGCGAAACGGAAAATTTGCAAGAGCTAAATAAAATTTTGGAAAAAGAATGCGAAAAAAAAGGATTCGCCAGAGAGAAAAGAAATTTCAAAGCGCATCTGACGATTGCGCGTCTGCGTGAGCCTCACAAATCAAAGAAACTAGTCGAGGGGCATTTGGGAAATGAATTTAACTCCCCAGAATTTCAAGTGTTCAAGATTGCAATTTATGAAAGCCGTTTGCAGAAGACAGGCTCAATTTACAATAAAATTAAAAATGTAGAATTAAAAATTCAAAACCAATGATTAAAAATTTTCATTTTTGAATTTTTAATTCCTTTTCGATTGCTTGCTTGACCGCTTCGCTTTCGGGCGTGTCCTTTGATGAAAAGCGCGCTACGATTTCGCCTTTCCGATT
>DATLXD010000282.1:0-3259 GCA_035575965.1 Pyrinomonadaceae bacterium
TTGCCGAATTTTATTTTCTCAGCCAGCCGAACAATGCGTTGACCGTAATATCGCGGTTTGTTTCGTAAATCGCGCGGGTCAGCGGAATGCTCATCGGGCAGACCTGGATACAGTTTTGCGCGTTTCCGCAATTAGTAATGCCGTCTTCCTGTGTCAAACCTTCGAGCCGCTCGTCAATCGTCATTTTTCCCGTCGGGTGCATATTCTGGTAGCGAGCCTGCGCGATTGCCTGCGGACCGATATAGTTGTCGTCGTGATACTGCGGACACGCTTCCAGACAGCAGCCGCACGTCATACAGCGCGAATAGGCGTAACGCTCCTGCGCCGTTTCCTGCGAAACAACCGGACCCGCGCCGATGTCGTATGAGCCGTCGAGTTCGACCCAGGCGTGAACCTGTTTGAGATGATCGAACATTCGCGTGCGGTCAACTCGAAGGTCGCGGACATTCGGAAACTTCGACATCGGCTCTAAAGTTATCGTATTTCCGCCCGATGCCAGCAGCAAATCGTCAACCAGCGCGGAACACGATTGACGCACGCGCCCGTTAATAACCATCGTGCAAATACCGCAAACCTGCTCCAGACAATTCATATCCCAAACCGGCGGCGTAGTCTGTTTGCCGTCTTTAGTCACAGGATTTTTACGGATTTCCATCAGCGCGGAAATCACGTTCAAATTCTTGCGATACGGAACTTCAAAAGTTTCCGTGTATTGCTCCGCGCCGGTTTTTTCGCGTCTGGAAATACGAAAATCAATTGTCGGCGGCGGGTTGGTTAATCTCTTTTTTTCGGTGTGACCGTTGCTTTCGCTCATATATTTTCTTCTTCAAATTCGACTAAATCGTAAATTTCCTGCAAAGACAGCGCGGTTTTGATTGATGTAAATTTTACCGAACTCTCCAAACCGATTGTCGCTTGAAAAATCCAGTTTCCGTCCTCGCGTTTGATGTATTGTTCGACTGCGGCTCTTTCCTGTGAAATCAAAACGTATTCTTCAAGCGAAACTAAAGTTTGATAAGACAAAAATTTTTCCGCGCGGTCAAAACTCGCCGTGCTTTTTGAAAGAACTTCGATAATTATTTTCGGATTATCAATCGTGTCGCGCCTGTTTTTGTAAAAATTCGGTTTGTCGCGAATAATCGTGATGTCGGGATAAAAAAACTTGTTTCGTTTTTTCACCCAAACTTTCATTTCCGACGCAAACACACGGCATTTTCCATACAGCTTATTTCCCAAAACACGGGAGATATTCATCGTAATTTGCTGATGGTCAATTTTCGCGCCCGACATAGCGACAATTTCGCCGTTCCAATATTCGCTTTTAGTTTCGGCTTTTTCTTCCAAAGCCAGATATTCACTCGGCGTATACTTCTTTTTTTCGGGTTGTGCGGTCATTTCAAGATTCATCATTTTCGTGAATTTCCTTAAACGATTCGCCGTCTTTGATTTGTGCGTCTTCTTCTCTGACGATATTTTGTCTGTCCGAATTTTCCGGTTTCTGCTCAAAACCTTCCGGCACAATTTGCGGTGCGCCGCCCTCTTTGAGCGGCAAACCCGCTTTTTCAGCTTCTTTGGCACCGGCAGCTTTTGCCTTGCCGCTCGAATAATCACGTTTTCGCGGTTCGATTAAACCGACATCAACCGCTTCGTAACTTAAAATCGGTGCTTCGGCTGACCATTCGGCAATCGTCGTTTTCATAAAACGCTCGTCATTGCGGTCTGGAAAATCAGGTTTGTAATGCGCTCCGCGCGATTCATCGCGGTTGAGCGCGCCGAGCGTAATGACACGCGCCAGTTCCAACATATTTTTCAGTTGCCGAGCGTGCGGAACGGCTTGCGTCGCCCACAGATTCGAGTCGTTTATCGAAATGCGCTTCAGACGATCTTGCAGTTCCAGCAGTTTTTCATCCGTTGCCTGCAAACGGTCGTTGTAACGCACAACTGTTACGTTGTCGGTCATCACCTTGCCCATTTCTTCGTGCAGCACGTATTGATTTTCCGTCCCCGACTGCCGGATTAAATTATCATTGATTTCCTGCTGGCGTTTCAATTCGGCTGAATGAATGCCGTTGGTTTCCGAGTTTCCGCGCTCGACGTTTTTAGCATAATCAATCGCCGACGGCGCGGCGACGAATCCGCCGTAGACGCACGAAACCAGCGAATTTGCGCCTAAGCGATTCGCGCCGTGAATCGAATAATCACATTCGCCCGCCGCAAAAAGTCCGGGAATATTCGTCTTTTGTTCAAAATCAACCCACAAGCCGCCCATCGAATAATGAACGCCGGGGAAAATTCGCATCGGCATATAACGCGGGTCGTCGCCGACAAACATTTCGTAAATTTCAAGAATCGCGCCGAGCTTTTCCGTCAAAACTTTTGCCGGAATATGCGTCAAATCGAGATAAACCTGATTTTCACCGCCAACACCGCCGCCTTCGATGCAGACTTGGAAAATCTCGCGCGTGGCAATATCTCTGGGAACTAAATTTCCATACGCCGGATATTTTTCTTCAAGAAAATAATTGCGTTCGGCTTCGGGAATGTCTTTCGCGTTGCGCGAGTCCTGCGGATTGCGCGGCACCCAAACCCGTCCGCCTTCGCCGCGTGCCGACTCAGACATCAAGCGCAGCTTGTCTTCGCCGGGAATCGAAGTCGGGTGAACCTGGATAAATTCGCCGTTGGCGTATTTCGCGCCTTGTTGATAGCAAGCCGAAACCGCGCTCCCCGTGCAAACTTGCGAGTTGGTGGATTTTCCAAAAATCAGTCCCGGTCCGCCGGTTGCCATAATGACGGCATCAGCATTGAAAGTACGAAGCTCCAAAGTTTGCAAATTCATCGCAATCAAACCGCGACAAACTTGATGGTCGTCCAAAACGAGTGCCATCATTTCCCAACCTTCATATTTATTGACCTTTCCGGCTGATTCAAACTTGCGAACTTGTTCGTCCAAAGCATAGAGCAACTGTTGTCCGGTCGAAGCACCGGCAAAAGCCGTCCGGTGATGAAGCGTTCCGCCGAAACGACGAAAATCAATCAACCCTTCATTCGTGCGCGAAAACGGAACGCCCATTCGGTCAAACAGATAAATAATGCTCGGAGCCATCTCGCACATCTTTTGGACGGGCGGCTGATTCGCCAAAAAATCGCCGCCGTAAACCGTGTCGTCAAAATGCTTTGCAGGCGAATCGCCTTCGCCTTTGGTATTCACCGCGCCGTTAATTCCGCCTTGCGCGCAAACCGAATGCGAACGCTTGACCGG